>JAJYAW010000323.1 GCA_021779335.1 Myxococcales bacterium
CCCGGGCGGAGGCGCCAGCGGCGCAGGCGCAGCCGCAGGGCCCGCAGCAGCCGGGAGCGGCGCAGCAGGTCGAGGAACCAGGAGCGCGCCGCCGCCCCGCCGCCGCCCCCCTCCTCCTGCCGGAAGCGCTGGGACCAGACCACCACCGGCCGCCACAGGAGCTGGTCCAGCGCCACGATCATGAGGGTCATGGCCACCACCGCGGCCGCCATGGCGCGGCCGTCCCCGCGCGCCACCGCGACGCTCATGTAGGCGCCCAGGCCGGGCAGCCGGAAGTCCCGGTCGCCAAGCACGAAGGCCTCGCTGACCATGAGGAAGAACCAGCCGCCCGCCATCGACATCATCGAGTTCCAGACCAGGCCGATGGTGGCGGAGGGGAGCTCCACCTGGCGGAAGCGCTGCCACCAGGAGAAGCGGTAGTGGCGCGCCACCTCGAGCTGGACCGGCGGCACGGACCGGACCGAGCGGTAGAAGCTGAAGGTCATGTTCCAGGCCTGGCCGGTGAAGATCATGAGCACGGCCGCCAGCTCCAGCCCGGTGTTGGAGCGCGGGAAGAGCGCCACCAGCGAGAGCACCAGCCCCGGCATGAAGCCCAGCACCGGGACGCTCTGCAGCACGTCGAGCACCGGCACGAGCACCCGCTCCGCCCGCTGGTCGCGCGCCGCCCAGTAGCCGTAGACGAGCGTGAAGATCAGGCTCACCGCGTAGGCCGCCAGGCCGCGCGCCAGCGAGAGGAGCGTGTAGCCGGGGAGCGCCCAGGCGGAGAGGTCGATCTCCACGGTGGGCCGCAGCGGCAGCGCCGCGCCGCGGGCGAAGCGCAGCGCCGCGTAGACCACGCCCCCGAGCGTGCCCACCACCGCGAGATCGGCCCACCCGAGCCTCCTCGAGTGGCGCAGGAAGACGGTCGCCTCGCCGAAGACGCGGTGGGCCAGGGTTGGCACGGAGGTCCCTTGTCGCGCCCCGGCGGGCAGGCGGTCAAGGCGTCGCGCGGGGCGGGCGGAGACCGGAACCCGGAATTGATGTGTGAATTCGACTACATCGGGATGGGCGAATTTTTCTGTAGGGGCAAGCTCCCAAGATCGTGAACCTAAATCAAACGTCACATGAACGCGGTACAAATCTTCGAATCGTCGGGTCCCCGCCCTCCTCAAACAGGGTGACGAAGCGGGAAGAGCGAGGCGGTGCAGCGCCCCGCAGCCGTGAACCCGATGGATGGAAGGGAAGGCTCCATGAACGGAAGGCTCGTCGCCGTCGCCGTCGCCGTCGCCCTCGTCTCCGCCGCCTGTGGAGGGTCCGCTCCCGGCAGCGCCGCCCCCAGCGGCCAGGCCCCGCTCGCCGACACGAGCGAGGGCCACTCCGGCCCGTCGGTCTCGGGGCGCGTCCGGGACGCCCGCACCGGAGCCGCCCTGGCGGGCGTGATCGTCACCGGCCAAGATCTCGCCAGCGCCCCGACCGGCACCGACGGCTCCTACGTCCTGGCGGCCAGCTCGGGGAGCCACACGCTGACGGCCTCGCGGAGCGGGTACGCGACCGCCAGCCAGGTCGTGAAGGTCCCGGAGCGCGGCACCGTCACCCTGAACTGGTCGCTCGTGCCGACCGCCGCGGCCTGCAGCTACACCTACGGCGCCTGGGGCGCCTGCCAGGCCGACGGCACGCAGACCCGCGCCGTGACCGGCACCTCGCCGGACGGCTGCAGCGGGACGCCGGTCACGACCCAGCCCTGCGCCGCGCCGGTGGGCGGCTCCACGCCGCCGGCCGCGGCGTACCGCGTCTTCGCCAACAACGACCTCGGCATGCACTGCGTGGACAGCAGCTTCGCCGTCTTCTCGATCCTCCCGCCGTACAACGTGGTGGACGCCCAGGTCGTCGCGCTCCAGGCCAGCGGGAAGCCGCTGGTGCTCGGCGCGGGGCAGGTGCGCGTCAGCTACGCCGCCGTCGCCGACGCGACCGGCTCGGTGAACTCCACCAGCGCCGGGAAGAGCGACTTCTGGCAGTACGCCGGCCAGCTCTACGGCGCGGCGCTCGCCCCCGGCCAGGGGCTGCAGGGCATGTGGATGCCGTACGACGCGCCCTCGGCGGCGGGCACCACGCTCGGCTGGGACGCCGCCCTCGGCCTCTTCAAGGCGCCCGGCATCCCCATCTTCCCCATCGACGACGCCGGCGCGGTGAACCGCTACCCGCTCATGCGCTTCTCGGCCTTCGACGCCGCGGGCACCCCGCTCGCGTCGACCGACGTGGTGCTCCCCGTCTCCGACGAGACCTCCTGCCAGAACTGCCACGCCACCGGGAAGGCGGCCGCGCCCGCCGGCGCCCTGCCCTGGTCGACCGACGCCGACCTCGAGGCCCAGGCCAGGCGCAACGTCATCACGCTGCACAACGCCCGCAACGGCACGAGCCTCCAGGCGCCGGTGCTCTGCGCCGGCTGCCACTACTCGCCGGCCCTCGACCTGGCCGGCACCGGCGTGACCGGCTCGCAGCGGGGCCACCGCACGATGTCGAGCGTGATGCACGCCTACCACGCCGGCAAGATGGCGGGGCTCGCGGACGCCCCGGTGGCGGCGGGCGGGAGCGTCCCGGCGCCGGCCACGCAGGCCTGCTACCAGTGCCACCCCGGCGCGTCCACCCAGTGCCTGCGCGGCGCCATGACCACCAAGGTCGACTGCCAGAACTGCCACGGGAACATGGCGGCGGTGGGCGGCACCTCTCCGCTCCTGGCGGGCGGCAGCATCGACGGCGCGAACGACGGCGGCGCCCGCCGGCCCTGGCTCGACCTGCCGCGCTGCCAGAGCTGCCACGCCAACGACGCCACCGTGAAGACCGCCGTGGCGGCGCCCCCGCCGCTGGCGGCGGACGGCCTGCGCTTCCTGGACGCCTTCCAGGCCGGCGATCCCTCGGCCTCGCCCATCCTGGCCACCAACCGGCGCTTCGCCGAGGAGCCGGGCAAGCTCTACCGCAAGAGCAAGGGGCACGGCGGCCTCGCCTGCGAGGCCTGCCACGGCTCGACGCACGCCATCTGGTCGGGCAACGCCAACGACGACGTGGCGGCCTCCCAGCTCCAGGGCCACGCCGGCACCATCGGCGAGTGCAGCACCTGCCACCTGGCGCCGCCCACCGACGGCCTGGGCGGGCCGCACGGGATGCACCCCGTCGGCGCGGCCTGGGTGAGCGCCCACCAGGGCCAGGCCGGCTCCCAGCTGGCCGCCTGCCGGGCCTGCCACGGCGCCGACGACCGGGGCACGGTGCTCTCCCGGATGTTCACGACGCGGACGGTGGCCGGCCGCACCCTCGCGGCGGGGACGGTGGTCGGCTGCTACACCTGCCATAACGGGCCGAACCCGGGCTGAGGCGGGCGGCGCGGGGGGCCGCGTGCTCCGCGACCCCCCCCTCCCCCGGCCGTCGGCCGCCCCTGCCGCGCCCGGAAGGTGGCCTGCGGCCCGCGCTCGGCTAGAGTCCCGCCATGGCGGGGACCAGCACGAAGGGGCGGTCGACCCGGCGCAGGGTGCCGGGCGAGGCGGGCGAGCGGCGGCTCCTCAAGATCGCCGCCTGGATGATGGAGCGCTCCGAGCCCTTCAAGCGCGAGGATCTCCTCGAGGCCTTCCCGCGCGACTACGCGGGCGACCCGGAGGCCCGCCACAAGAAGTTCGGCCGCGACAAGGACGCGGTGGAGCGGATGGGCGTGGCGCTGCGCACGCTGGAGGACGACCGGACCAGCTACCTGGTGGACCGGACCGCCCTCCACCTGGCCAGGCTCACCTTCACGGAGGCCGAGGCCGCCGTCGTCTGGATGGCCGGGCGCGCCGCGCTGCGCGCCGGCGACCACCCGCTGCGCGACGAGCTGGAGAGCGCGCTGCGCAAGCTCTCGGTGGGGGCCAAGGGCCTGCCCGCCGCCCCCCCCACGCCGGGGCCCATCGCCCCGCCGCCGGCCACCCAGGCGCTCTCGGCGCGGCTCGCCCTGCTCGCCGAGGCGGTGCAGCGGCGGCGCCGCCTGCACCTCGTCTACCGGGGCGGCGGGGCCGGCACCGAGACGGTGCGTGACGTGGACGTCCACGGCTACGGCCTCAGGCGCGGCGAGTGGTTCTTCGTGGGCCACTGCCACCTGCGCGACGAGCCGCGCCTCTTCTACGTGGGGCGGGTGGTGGCGCTGGCGGACCGGCCCGACCGGGCGGCGCACCAGTGC
>JAJYAW010000017.1 GCA_021779335.1 Myxococcales bacterium
CTGGGCCGCCGGCGCGCTGACCGCCATGATCTGGTGGCGCCACCAGGAGAACATCGGCCGGCTGCTGCGGGGCGAGGAGCGGCCGAAGCCGAGGAAGGCGAAGGCGGCCTGAGGGGGAGGGCGCCTGCGGTTCGCGGTCTAGCGGCATGCGTGGGACGCGGGGTCGCAGAGCTTGCCCGGCGCGCAGTCGTTCTGGACCTGGCAATCGCTCACGCACTGGCCGGTGGTCATGTCGCAGGCGTAGAGGCCACGGCCCGTCTTGTGCCGTAGACGGGCGGCGCGAAGTTGTCCCAGCCGCAGGGCCCCGTCTGCGAGGGAGGGCGGCGGACTGCTCGGGCTCCGCGCCTCGGCGAATTCGCTACCGACCGTGCCGGCCCGCCCCTTACACTCCACGTCCGCTTCGTTTGCCCGGCCGCCGGGCAGGCCCGGGGAGGCCTCATGACCGTGTTCGCGGCGCACTCGCTGGCGCTGGCGCTCTGCGCCGTGCCGCCCTGGCAGGCTTCTGCCTTCACCGCCAACCCGGTGGCGCTCGCCGCCGCCGCTGGTGGGCTCCAGGTCTCCAAGGGCGTCGAGGTGGACGTGCTCCGCGAGGAGACCGACCTGCGCTTCGATGAGGCCGGCCGCTTCACCCGGCGGGTCCGGCTCGTCTACGTGCCGCGGACCGCCGCCGGGGCCGCGGCCTGGGCGGAGAGCTCCGCCGCCTGGTTGCCCTCCAGCGAGGCCCGCCCCGAGCTGCGGGTCCGGGTCATCTCACCGGGCGGCCGGGTCCGCTGGCTCGACCCGGCCACGGCCGTGGACGGGGCGGCCGAGCAGCGCGGCGCCCAGATCTACAGCGACGAGCGGGTCCTGCGCGCGCCCCTGCCGGGCATCGAGGCCGGCGTCGTCGTGGAGGAGGAGATCACGGTGCGCGAGACCGTCCCCTTCTTCGCGGCCGGCCTGGCCACCCGGCTCCTGGCCAGCCGCGCCCTCCCGGTCCGCTCGGTCGGCTTCCACGTCGAGGCGCCGACCTCGCTGCCGCTGCGGGTTCAAGCCTGGGGCTTGCCGACCCCGAAGGAGAGCGTCCGCGACGGGCGGCGAGTGGTCGACCTGGAGCTGGAGGACCTGCCGGCGCGGCCTGTCGTCGAGCCCTGGGCGCCGGCGGCGATGGCCCGACCCCGCTACCTGGCGGTCTCGACCGGCAGGAGCTGGGGGGCCGTGGCGGCGGCCTACGCCGAGAGCGCCGAGCGCCAGCTCCAGGGCGCCGACCTTGGGCCGGTGGCCAGGCAGCTCCTGTCGCGCGGAGACTCGCCCGAGGTGGCCGGCCAGAAGGTGCTGGACTGGATGGCCGGGAAGGTCCGCTACACGGGCCTCTCGCTCGGCGACTCCGGGCTGGTCCCGGCCAGGCCGGCCGAGACGCTGGAGCGCGGCTTCGGCGACTGCAAGGACCTCTCGCTGCTGGCGGTGGCCGTGCTGCGGGCCAGCGGGCGCAAGGCCCAGCTGGCGCTGCTCCGGACCGGCCGCGACGAGCTCGACCCAGGCCAGTTCGGCGTTGGGGCGTTCGACCACGCCGTGGTGCGAATCGAGGCGACGCCCCCGGTTTGGCTCGATCCGGCCGGCGGCGCGCTGGCCGGCCACCTCGGCCAGGACGCCCAAGGGCGCCTGGCGCTACTGGTCGACCGGTCGACCACCGCCCTGGTGAGCACCCCGGCCGACGGCCCGGCGGACAACCGTATCGTGCAGCGCCGCCGCATCGAGCTGGCTGCTTCTGGCTGGGCCCACTCCAGGGAAGAGGTCCGCTACGCCGGCCTGCCGGCCGTCTACGCCCGGCGCTACTACTCCACGACCAGCGCCGAGGAGGCCGACGCGACCGACCGGGACCGCCTGGCGCTGCTGGCGGACGGGCACGTCCAGCGCACCTTCACCCCAGGCGTTGGCCGGGAGGAGGCGCGTCTCCAACTCGTCGCCGACGCGTCGCGGTGGGGCACCACCGGGAACGACCAGGCCGAGGCGGTGGTGACGGCGCGCCAGGTCTTCCGCTACCTTCCGGACTTCTTCCGCACCTCGCCGGTGGGCCAGGGCTTGGCCGAGGAGAAGCCGCCGGTGCGCCGCGAGGGGATGGAGCTGCCCTACGCCCACGAGGTGGAGCTCCGATACGAGGTGGTGCCGCCGCCGGGGTTCCGCGCCATGCCGCTGCCGCCCGTGGACGGCTTCGCGGTGGGGTCGGCCCGCTTCAGCGCCGACCTTGCCGTCGACGGCGCCGGCGCGGCGGTGGTCACCTACCACTTCGAGATCGGCCGAACCCTGCAGCCCGGAGAGGTGGTGCGGCTCTGGCAGGAGGTGGCGGCTCGGACCCGGGAGGACGGCCCGCGAGTCCGCTTCGAGCGGACCAGCCAGGCGCTGCTGAGGGAGGGCAAGGACGTGGCGGCCCTGGGGGAGCTGCGCCGGCTGGCGGCTCTCGAGCCGCTTGCCGCGGCGCCGCGCAACCGGCTGGCGCTGGCGCTGCTCTCCCTCGGCATGGGAGACGCCGCCCGAGCCGAGGCCCGGCGGGCGGTGGCGCTCGAGCCCGGGCAGGAGTGGGCCGCGCGGGTGCTCGGTTACGTGCTGATGCACGATCTCCTGGGGCGCGCCTGGACCACCGGGGCCGACCTGGCAGGCGCCGAGGCCGCATTCCGCCAGGCCAGGGCGGTGTTGCCGCGCAGCCCGACGCCCCGCGGGATGCTGGCGCGGGTGCTGCTGCGCAGCCCGGGCGGCGCCCTCGTCGGCCCGGGCCCCAGGCTGGAGGAGGCGCTCTCCGAGCTCAAGGTGGTGCGGGAGGAGCTCTCCGATCACTCCTACGACGACGACTACCTCCAAGCGCTCTTCACCGCCGGCCGGATCAAGGAGGCCCTGGCGACGGCCCGGTCCATGCCCGCGGGGGCCCGGCGCAACGCCATCCTGACGGCCTGCGCGATGTTGCAGGGGACGGACGCGCTGCTGCAGGTGGTGAGGGGGATCGAGGAGCAGGACCGAGCGGCGGCCGGGCAGGCGGCCTTCTTCGAGCTGGTCCGGACACGCCACTACCAGGCGCTGGCCTCCATCCTGGGAGCGATGCGGGTACGCGGGGCGCTCGACGGCGGGTCGGCCGCGGGGGTCGAGATCTTCGAGCGGATGCGCCGGCAGGAGGCCGTCTCCCTCGACCGAAAGGATCCGGCCAGCCTTCCGGGCCTGCTGTTCCAGGCCCTGGCCGCGCGCGACCCGGCGGCCGCGCTGGCCCCGCTGCTGCGCGGCAAGGAGGCGATCGACCTCGGCGAGGTTCAGGAGCTCGCCACCTCCGGCGTGGCCACGTTGGGCAAAGAGGCGGAGGGGATGGAGTTCGAGGTGATGGTCGACATCTTCCTCTCGGTCGGCAAGGTCCGCGTCGAGGGGGACGGCCCCCCGTGGCGGGTGGCGATGGAGGTGCCGGCCAACGGCAAGGCCGACACGAGCCCGTTCGTGCTCTACGCCGTCCGGCAAGACGGCCTGCCGCGGGTGGCCCTGGCCATGCCGACCCGAGAGCAGCTGGCCGAACTCGCGTGGCAGCTCGACCGGGGCGGTGACCAGGCGGGCGCGCGGCGCATCCTCGGCTGGGCGCTCCAGGGGCTCCACGCTGCCACCCCGGGCGACCCGAGCTTCGGCGGCGTCGCCTCGGCACTCTGGCCCGGCGACGCCAAGGCCACCACCCAGGACGTCCGTCGCACCGCCGCCGCACTGGCGGCCTTCACCAGAGGCGCGCCGGGCGCCTACCCGGCCCTCGACCTCGAGCCGCTCCGCCAGCAGGCCACCGGCCCCGCCCGGATCGCCCTCAGCTACGCCGCACTGATGGAGACGCCGGCCTCCGCGCCGGAGCGGCTGCTCGCGCTCTCCGACGAGCTGCTGGGGGCCGGGCCGGCCATGGTCGACGCTGTCTGGTGGCGGCGCGCCCACGCGCTGCGCCGGCTGGGGCGGGCCCCCGAGGGCGTGGCGGCGGCGGAGGCCAGGCTCAAGGCCGATCCGTCCGACCGCATCGCGCTCCGGACCATCGCCGTGATCGCCATGCGGACCGGTGACGCCCTGGCCTTCCGGGCTGCCGCCGCCCGGCTGCTGGCGCTCCCGGGGGCGACGGCGGACGACTGGAACGACGTGGCCTGGTACCGACTCGCCTGGGAGGACCCGCCCCCGGCGAGCGCGCTCGAGGAAGCCCGCAAGGCGGTCACCCTCACGAAGCGCCCGGACGCCTCCACCCTCCACACCCTGGCGACGATCGAGGCGTTCGGGGGCCGGCCGCCGGCGGACGCCGTGGCCACCCTGCGGCGGGCACTGAAGGTCCGGGACGGGAAGGTCCAGCCGGCCGACTGGCTGGTGCTCGGACGCGTCGCCGAGGCCTACGGCCTGCCGGAGGCGGCCACCGCCTGCTACCGCCGGGTCACGCCGGCAACCGCGGAAGACCTGGCCAGCCCCGGGGAGCTGGCGGCGCGGCGGTTGAAGGGGCTAACCGCGCACTTCACGGCAACTTCAAACGCACCGGTTCAGCGAGCCCCATCGCCTGGGCCGCCGGCGCGCTGACCGCCATGATCTGGTGGCGCCACCAGGAGAACATCGGCCGGCTGCTGCGGGGCGAGGAGCGGCCGAAGCCGAGGAAGGCGAAGGCGGCCTGAGGGGGAGGGCGCCTGGACCGGCGCGGCCTCCCCGTGCGCGCTCGCCCGCCGTGAGCCGGCGCCGCCGTTGACGTCCTGGGCCGCCCGCGCTACGTCGATCCCATGACCGTCAAGCACATCGTCCTCTTCAAGCTCAAGGAGTCCGCGGCGGGCGCCTCGAGGGCGGCGAACGCGCGCGCGATCAAGGAGAAGGTCGAGGCGCTGCGCGGCCGCATCCCCGGCGTGCGCCAGCTCGAGGTCGGGATCGACTTCGAGCGCTCGGCGGCCGCCTACGACGTCGCCCTCTACTCCGAGTTCGACAGCCGCGAGGCGCTCGCCGCGTACCAGAGGCACCCGGAGCACGTCGCGGTCGGCGACTTCATCGCCGCGGTGCGCGAGGCGCGCGTCGTCGTGGACTACGAGGCCTAGCGCCTGGGAGCGCCGGCGAGGCGGCGCCCTTCCTCCCCGGGCCAGCCGTCCACACGCTGGTGCTGCAGCCGGCTGGCCGCCGACGCCCGCGGCCCGCCGTCGTCGGGCCCTGGCGAGGCGCTGCTGCTCCCCTTCACCGGCCTGGCGCTGGCCCTCGCCCTGACCGGCTGCGGGGGCTCGTCGTCGCCCGCGCCCGCCGGCCCGCCCGCCGCGCCGCTGGTGGTCGCGCCGGCCTGGGTCACCGCGGGCCAGGCCGGCTTCGCGGCCAGCGTCTCGCCGCGAGACGGCGTCACCTACGCCTGGACCGCCACCAACGGGACCATCACCTCCGGCGCGGCCACTCCCGCCATCACCTTCACGCCCGGCGCCGGCGGCAGCGCGACGCTGACCTGCACCCTGACCAGCGGGGGCGGCTCGGCCGCCGGCTCGGCCACCGCGGTGATCGTCGCCGCGCCCGCCACGCCGACCGTCGTGGCCCCCGCCTACGTCACCCAGGGTGAGAGCGGCTACGCCGCCGCGGTGGCGGCCCAGCCCGGCCTGGTGGACCTGCGGCTCCTGACCGAGCAGACCGGCTTCAGGCGCAACCGCCGGTTCCGCTTCGCTCCGGACCTGGAACTCGTCGAGGAGCCCGGGTGGGCCGAGGCCGCCGAAGGCCCGGCGCCCAGGAAGCCACGCCTCACCGAGCGCACGCGGAGATGAGCCGAAGCTGACCCTGGGAGGCGCAGCTGCCACTCCCCCGGGTCGACGGCCACCAATGCGAGCCGCGATGGTGTGTGCCCGCGATGATCGAGGCGCCGGCGATCGGAAGCCGGGTCATGCGGGTGAGACCTCCAACCCGCTTCGAGTCCGATGACGCACGCTCCGGTGACTTCGGAACCACTGGCCCAGCTCCTCGGCGCCCTGGGCCGCGCCGCGCGCGCCGTCCTCACCAAGGGCATCGTCGGAGCCCTCTTCCCGCTCGGGGCTGCCAGCCGCCTTCCCACGCCAGGTCGGGTATCCTCCGACCATGCTCGATCCCGCCGACCTGCTCACCGCCGCAAAGATCGCCTGCAGCTACTACGCGAAGGGCGACGTCGGGAAGATCAAGAAGGCGCTCGGGTAGGCGGACGGGCCGGCTCACCCTCTCCGCCGGCCCTCCAGCCCCCCGCCGAGGACGTGGGGAGGCTCACCATGCGGTCGTCGAGCAGGTGGCCGCCGGGACGGCGGTCAGGGGTCGAGATGAGCCGGATGGCTGCGGCCCTGGCGATGCTCGCGCTCTCCGGCTGCGTCGTGGCGCGCTTCGGCGCCGGGGCCACGGCCGGCGGCGACCCGAGGTGGCGACCGATCACCGTCGACAGCGAGCTGGGGCTGGCGCTTCCCCTCGACCGCCGGGGGACCGTCATCGGTTCGGTGCTCGCCGTGGGGCGCAACCAGACGACGCGCGGTGGACCTCCGCTGGTCGGACTGGAGGCGGCCGTCCCCGTGGGCGCCGGCGCGACCGTGCCCCGGGCCGCCTCCGGGGCGGCCGCATCCAGGGAGGGGCCGACGACCCTCCTGGGCGGGAGGCTCGAGGCCGGGCATGACGACCGGGGCCGGTACGTGGGGGGTGCCTTGGTGGCGCGGCGGCTGTTCGCGCCCTGGGGCATGATCATGCCCTCCGTGGAGGTGGTCGTGGCGGCGGGGAGCTACCTGGATGGCCCCAGGCGCCCGGTCGTGGGCGCGCACGTCCTCGTGGGAATCTTCTAGGAGGCGCCGAGCACGGCGCCGCCGTGGCCCCGGCGGCGAGGAGGAGGAAGGCGGCGCGGGGGGAGGGCGCCCGCGCCCTGGCCATCACCCGAAGTACGAGCGGAGCTCCCGCGCCAGCTGCAGCAGGTCGCGGGCGGCGCCCGGGTCGACGAGCCGGTCGTCGTGGACGAGCATGGCCTCGCCCTCCGCCTCGAGGTGGGCGACCCTGGCCGGCCGCCGCACGAGCTGCGAGCGCACGCCCGGGGTGAACGCCGCGCGGATGGCCGCCTCGTCTGGGCCGACGACGCGGTAGGCGCTGGCGAAGCCGGGGTCGTCGCCGAAGTCGACCTCGCGGATCCCGAGGAGCGGGCCGAGGCGGTGCGAGATGGGATCCTCGGGAGCGAGCTCGAACCGGGGCTGCGGGTGGCCCGGGGTGCGGAGCACGCAGACCGTGGCGCGGTGCTGCTGCCGGCCCTTCCCGCGGCCGGTCTCGTAGAGGTAGTCGGCGATCCAGGCCTCGAGCCCCGAGGTGGAGCCGCGGAGGAGGTTGCGGACGCGCCGATTGCGGCCTCTCTGGAAGAGGGGGAGGGCGCCGAACCGCTCGAGCAGCTCGGCGCTGTCGGCGACGGAGAGCCCCAGCCCGGCGGCGGCCACCACCCAGCGCTCCCGCCGCCGCCGCCAGTAGACCCAGTTGGCGATCCAGGCGCCCACCACGACAACCACCAGGACGACTACGATGAGGGCGGCCACGACGGGCTTCATGGGGCCTCCAGGCGCGAGCGCCGCCCCGCAGCCCGCGCCCCGAGGCGCCCCAGCTCGTGATGGAGGCGGGCCAGCTCCGCCTCGCCCGACGGGACCGCCCTCAAGTCCGTCATGGGTCCCCCGCAGATCGTCAGGGAAATCGGCGGCGCCTGGGCCGTCAGAGCTTCTGGACCACGAGGCGCATCAGCCGCTCGGCGGCCGCCTTCTGCGCGGCCTCCGAGGCGCCCGGCATCATCAGGGTGATGATGGCGTAGCTCGTCCCCTTGAAGGTGTTGAGCTGCACCATGCCGTACCCCGGGCTCGAGAAGAACGAGCCGTCGCCGAGGGCGGCCGACGGCGCGACCGCGATCTGCTGCTTCGCGAGCGCGGCCTTCACGCTCGCGGCGGTCTCCCCGGCGGCGGCCGCCTTGACGAGCACGCTGAAGCCCCCGAGGTCCCCGACCCGGTACTCGCACGGCAGGCCGACGAGCGGGTTGGCGCGCGCGTTCGGCTTGCCCGCGCCGACCGGCTTGCCGACGGCCGCCTGGATCTCGGCCGCGGACAGCAGGCTGCACGAGTCGGCCGGCGCCGCCCTGGCGCCCGCCGGCCCGGCGAGCCCGAAGGTGAGGACCGCGGCGGTGAGTCCACGAACCACGACACGGAATGCGCGCACCATCTCCCCCTCCTTGGTGTCGGCCGGTGACGTCCAGGATCGCGGACCGCGTGGACGATGGCAGACCGGGGACTGCAGGTTGAGCTGGCCGCGAAGTATCACCGGATCACTGCCCGTCGGGGCGCCCAAGTTGCCGCACCTCCTGGCGGGCGGCCTGGAGGCTGATCCCGGCGCGCAGCGACGCACCGAACTGCGCGCCGCGCACCCCGCGGCACGAATTGCTGGACCGACCCGGAGGGTGTAGGCTCCGACCGTGGGTGACTGAGCCTTCACGAAGGCGATTCACTGGGGGAGACATGAGACGCACCGCACTGGCGGCCTTCGTGGCGATGGCGGCGATGATGGTGGGCGGCTGCACGATCCGGCAGAAGATCGTCAAGATCCCGCGAACCCCGGAGAACCTGCAGGCCTTCCGGGAGTGCCAGCGCACGGTGGCCGTCGCCGTCGGCTACGACAAGGCCGGCATCGAGAGGCTGAAGTACCAGTGCCTCAACACGCTCGAATCAACCTCCGAGGTGGTGACGACCGATGGCGACGACCCGGTCGCGCCCCCTGGCTGTCAGCAGGTAGAGTACCTCCTCGGCGAGGGATCCTACGAGTACTTCTACCTGTGCAAGTAGCCTTTCGCCGGCGCAGGGACGGGCCGCGGCGCGCTCACGGCGACACGTAGACGTAGTAGTGGTCGCCGACCGCCACCAGCGAGGCGCCGCTCCAGGCCACCGCCAGCAGCGTGTAGGTGCCGCCGACCGGCGCCACGGTGCGGGAGGTCCACGTGGCGCCGTCCGGCGAGGTGAACACGTAGGCCGGTGAGCCGACCGCTCCCGGCCCACCCACCGCCACGAACTGGTTCCCGGTCCAGATCACGCCGTTGAGGTACGTGGGCAGCTTGACCCCAGTGGCCCAGGTGATCCCGTCGGGCGAGGTCCGGTTGAGGCCGCTCGAGCCGACCTGGACGAACAGGTTCCCCGACCAGGCGATGCCGCTGAGCCCCCAGGCCGAGTCGGTGACCCGCGTCCAGGCGACGGCGTCCGGCGAGGTGAGCGTACTGTCGCCCACCACCACGTACCTCGTGCCGGTCCAGGTGACGGCGCGCAGCGCGCTGGTGGTCCCCGAGGTCCGCGCCGTCCAGGTGAGCCCGTCGGGCGACGTCAGGATGGCACCGGCCTCACCCACCGCGACGAACTGCGTGCCGGCCCAGATGACGCCGTCGAGGACCCTGCCCGAGATCGGCGCCGCGCTGTTCGGCGTCCAGGTGACCCCGGCGTCGGAGGAGGTCATGACGTAGCCGGCGCCGACCGCCACCAGGCGCGACAGCGGCGGCGACCAGGCCACGCCCCAGAGCTGCGAGCCGACCCCTGAGGCGTCAGGGACCGGCGCGCGCGCCGCCCACGCGATCCCGTCGGGCGAGGTGAAGATCCCCCCGTTGTTGGCCACCGCCACGAACTGGCTCCCCGCCCAGGTGATGCCGGAGAGCCTGAAGTTCACGAAGGCGCAGCCGTTGCTGCAGTTCATCACCGGCGAGCTGGGGACGTAGCTCCAGGCCACGCCCGGGGGCGTCGACGACACCGTCAGGCCGGTGGTGCCGGGCAGGCCACCGGCGGTGGCGGTGACGGTGGTCGTGCCCAGGGCGACGCCGGCGGCTCGGCCGGCCGCGTCGATGGTGGCGACGGCGGTCGCGCTGGACCCCCAGGCGACCCCGCTCACCAGCGGGCGCGAGCTGCCGTCGGAGAAGTGGCCCACCGCGGTGAAGGTGAGGTGGTCGAGCACCCCGATGATCGGGTCGGCCGGATCGACGGTGACCGAGGTGAGCGTCGCCGACGAGACCGTGAGCGTGGTGGCGCCGCTGACGCCGCCCGAGCTGGCGCTGATGGCCGAGGTTCCGGCCGCCAGCCCCGTCGCCAAGCCGGCCGGGTCCACCGAGGCGACGGCGGCGGTGCCGGAGCTCCAGGTGGCCACCGCGGTCAGGTCCTGCACCGACCCGTCGGAGTAGGTGCCGTAGGCCTGGAGCTGGGCGGCGTAGGTCACCGGGACGCTCGGCGCCACCGGCGTGACGCTGATCGAGACCAGCAGCGGCGGGCCGACGGTCAGGCCGGTGGAGCCGGTGAGACCGGCGCGGGTGCAGGCGACGTCGGTCCGCCCCTGGGCCTGGGCGGTGGCCAGGCCGGTGAGGTCGATGGTGGCGATGCCGGTGTCCAGCGAGCTCCAGGTGCACTGGGAGGTGACGTCCTGGGTGGTCCCGTCCGAGAGGTGGCCGGTGGCGGTGAAGCGCTGGGTGGTGCCGTCGGGGATGGCCGGGTTGGCCGGCTCCACCGTGATGGTCTGGACGGCGGCCGCGACCACGCGCACCGTGGTGGTGCCGCGCAGGGGCGGGAGGTCGGCGACCAGCGTGTTGGAGCCGACGGCCGAGGCGGTCAGCAGGCCGCCGGAGGTGATGGTGGCGATGGGGGTCCCGCCGAGGACGCCGAGGAGCGAGGCGTCCCACCGGACCTGGCCCGTCAGGTCCACGGTGGTCCCATCGGCGCGGTGGCCGGTGGCCGCGAACTGCTGCCGCAGGCCGACCGGGATGGTGGGGTTGGCCGGCTCGATGCTGATCGACACCAGCGGCGACGGCGGCGTCGCCGAGGAGTGATCGCACGAGTCGGTGGCGGGCGGCATGTTCCAGAAGCGGCTGGAGAACTGCTGGAGCTGGGTGCAGTTCACCAGCTCGGGCCCTTTGTTGGAGGTGCCCGACGGGGCGCCGGTCGGGTTCAGCCCCAGGCACGCGCCGTCCCCGTTGCACGACCAGTGATAATACCAGTCCTGGCTGCCGGCCGCCCCGCAGCCGCTCGACAGCGCGGCGGTGAGCAGCGAGAGCGCCACGCCGGCGCGGGCAGACCTGATCTTTGGGAGGAGCCTCAACGGAGACCTCGCGCACCTCGAAGGAGGCGGCGATCGTCTCACCCGCGCCGCGCCCTCCGCAAGGCGCGCTCGGTACGTTGCGCCGGGGCCGGGCTTGGCGGCCGGTCACCCCTGGCCGGACGCCGACTCGATCAGATCGCCAGCACGGCGAGGACGCCCGTGACCGCGAGCACCAGGGCGAGCGCGAAGGCGTAGGCGAGCCCCACGCCCGCGACCGCCAGCGCGGTCGCCCCCCACCCCTTCCCGTCGATCCGCCGGAGGGCGAGCGCGAACCAGCCCAGGGTCGCCGCCGCGCCCGCCCACCCGAGCGGCTCCCACCCCGTCAGCGCCCCCGGCAGGAGCGCCAGGCAGCCGATGGTCTGCGCGTGGAGGGCGAGGACGAGCTGCTCGGCGTAGTAGCGGCGACGGCGGACCGCCTTGAGGAGGAGCGCCAGGAGGGGCACGAGGAGGAAGAGCGCCCGCGGCAGGTCCTCCCGGAACGCGGCGGCGTACCTGCGGGCCACCTCGCCGGACGGGAGCCGGGCGAGGTGCTCCAGCCGGTCGGCGACGAAGGCTCCCAGGCGCCCGCGCGCCCGGAGCCGCGCCGCGAGGGCGGGGAGTTCCCGCGCCGCGGTGGCGCGTTCGCCCGGCGTCGGCGTGAGCTCGACCCGCTCCTCCCCGGGCGCGGCCACCACGATCCGCGTCGGGCCCGCCGGCCCCGGGCCGACGGCGGCGGCGAGGAAGAGCGCCAGGCTGGCGCCGAGGTAGAGCCGCAGCGGCGACGTGTAGCGAGCGCGCCGGCCCCGCGAGAGGTCCGCCGCGACGCGACCGGGCCGGAGGACGAGTGCGGGGAGCGTGTGCAGCAGCCTGCCGTCGAGGGAGAGCGTCTCCTCGAGCAGCTCGGCCGCCAGCCGGCGCAGCGGTCGGCGGAGGTCGTGCCGCAGGTCCTGGCCGCAGCCGGCGCAGTACCGGCCACCCACCGGGGCGCCGCAGTTCGGGCAGCGGCCCGGCGCGGCGGGGCCGCTCGCGGGGGCGGCGTCGACGTCCACGTCGGCGAGAGGAGCTCCTGGCACGATGATCCCGGCGGCCCTGGGGAGGACGACCTTCATCCGGCGTGACCGCTTCGACGCCCACGGCCCTGGTCACCAGCGTAACGCGGCCCCGCGTCGGCCGCTCCCTCCTCGGGCTTCGCCCTGGACGGCCTGGCGCGGGCCCGGCTCCACGTCCGCTGGGCCCCCGCCGGGTCGTTCGTGCGCCCGAAGTGACGCTGACCGTGCCCGGTTCGACGCCCCCGTTGCGCCGCTCCCGACGGAGTGACTCGGCGCGTCAATATGACTTGTGGTCAACTCGACCGACCAGTAGGGTGTAAACGCTCCGTGTCATGTCGAGCTCGTCGCCGGTGCAGTCCTGCACCGCCGGCCCCAACCACACCCCACGTTCCACCGAGGTCCTTCTTGCACCTTTCCTCGCTCCGCTCGCTGTCGCTCGCCCTGCCCGTCCTGCTGCTGGCCGCCTGCGGCGGCTCGCCCGACGTCACCCTGACCAGCGTCGTCGTCTCGCCGGACAGCGTGACCGTCACCAAGGGGCTCCCGGCGACGGTCAGCGCCACCGGCCACTACTCCGACGGCTCGACCGCCAGCGTCACCGCGACGGCCGCGTGGGCCAGCTCCGACGAGGCCGTGGTCACCGTCGCCGGCGGCGTCCTCACCACCACGGGTGTCGGCACCGCCACCGTCACGGCCACCGGCCCGGGGTCGGTGGCTGCCGGCACTGTCTCGGTGACGGTGACGCCCGCCACGGTCGTGTCGCTGGCGGTCTCGCCCACCGGAGTGACCTTCGCCTACTACGACGCGCCCCCGGTCATCACCGCCCCTGGAACGCTGACCGATGCGACGGTGGCCGACCAGGCCGCCACGGTCACCTGGACCTCGAGCGACGAGGCCATCGCCACGGTGAGCGGCGGCGTGGTGACCCCGGTCGCCCCCGGAACCGTCACCATCACCGCGACCGATCCGGGCTCCAGCCAGGCGGCCAGCGCGACCGTGACCATCAGCGACGTGGCGATCCGGGGGGCCATGTACGGGCTGCTGTCATGCAGCGGGGGCTGCCCGGTGCCGTACTCCACCTCCTACGAGGTCCAGATCCTCACGACGCTGGCCGGCTGGGTCACCCCGCCGGTCGGGGTGCTCGCGTGGTCGACCTCCGCCCCGGGCGTCGCCACCGTGGCGCAGGACGGCGTCGCGACCTTCGTCGCCTACGGCTCGGTGACCGTCTTCGCGCGGCTCCCGAGCGGGGTCACCGCGCAGATGGACAGCTCCATCAGCCCGTGAGGTCTCGCGCCGGCCCGCTCGTCCTGGGCGGGCCGGTCGCCCCCCGGTCGCCGTCACGGTCCGGGCGGGGGGCCGGGCGGCGGGGCCAGCGTGGCGGTCGACCGGATCGTCACGTCGCCGTCTGCCGCCACCAGGTTGGGGACGGCCTGTCGGGAGCCGCGCCGCAGACCACCGCGTCGTCGATCCCGGTCACCGTGGGCGGAGCTGCCACCAGGAAGGCCTGGTCGTGGCTGGCGATGAGCCCCTGGGTGCCCTGGAGCTCCACTCGCCAGATCCCGGGGAGGAGGTCACCTGCCGGGAGGTCGAGGGACGGCATCTGGGGCGAGCCGTCCGTCGAGATCGGTCACCCGCGTGGCCGCCAGGCGCAGGGTCGCGGTGGTGCCCGCCGCGGCGAGGCCGGTGGTCGTCACGTCGACGCGCCCGTCGAGGCCGCTCCAGCCGTAGGCGGTGGCCTGGCCCGCCTGGTGGAGGGACACGAGGTCGATGGCCGGGACCGGAGGGACCGTCAGGTCGCCGGTCGGCACGGCGCAGCCGAGGAGGGAGACGGCGTCGTCGAGCACCTCGCCGGCGACGAGCTGGTGGTCCTCCTGCCTGGCGTCCGCCCCGAGGCCGCCGTCGAGGGGACGGCGCGGCGTCAGGCGGCCCCGAAGCGCCGCCGCGCCTCGCTCACCAGGTGGTCGCGGTGGCGTGGGTGGGCGATGGCGGCCAGCGCCAGGGCCCGCTCCCGGAAGGTGCGGCCGCGCAGCGCGGCCACTCCGTACTCGGTCACCACGAACTGGACGTGGGCCCGCGTCGTCACCACCCCGGCGCCCGGCTTGAGCGCCGCCACGATGCGGGACTCGCCGGCGGCGGTGAGCGAGGGGAGCGCGAAGATGGGCCGGCCCCCGGCAGAGAGCGCCGCGCCGCGCACGAAGTCCATCTGGCCGCCCACGCCCGAGTAGATCCGCTCTCCGATGGAGTCGGCGCACACCTGGCCCGTCAGGTCGACCTCGATGGCCCCGTTGATGGCGGTGACGCGCGGGTTGCGCCGGATGACGGCCGTGTCGTTGACGTAGCCGATGTCGAGCATGGCCACCGCGGGGTTGTCGTCGACGAAGTCGTAGAGCCGGCGCGTCCCGAAGGCGAAGCCAGCCACGATCTTGCCGGGGTGGGTCCGCTTCTCCTCCCCCGTGATCGCCCCCTGCCGCACCAGGTCCACGATGCCGTCGGAGAGCATCTCGGTGTGCACGCCGAGCCGGCGGTGACCGGAGAGCGCCGCCAGCACCGCGTCCGGGATGCCGCCGATGCCGACCTGGAGGGTGGCGCCATCCTCGACCAGCGCCGCCACGTGGGTGGCGATGGCCCGCTCCACCTCCCCGGGCGTCGGCCTGGCCAGCTCGTAGATGGGCGCCTCCCCGTCCACCAGCAAGTCGAGGTCCTCGAGCTGGACGAGCCCATCCCCATGCGTGCGGGGCATCATGGGGTTCACCAGCGCGATGACCGTCCGGGCCGCCCGCACCGCCGCACGCGAGGTGTCCACCGAGACGCCGAGCGAGAAGAGCCCGTGCCGGTCGGGGGGGCTGACGGTCACCAGCGCGACGTCCAGCGGGAGGGTCCCGTCGGTGAAGAGCCGCGGGACGTCCGAGAGGAAGACCGAGGTCGCGTCGGCGCGCCCGGACTGCACGGCGTCCCGCACGTTCGCGCCGACGAAGAGCGCGTTGACGCGGAAGTGGCCGGCGTGGTCGGGCGCGGCGTAGGGCGCTGGCCCCTCGGTGTGCAGGTGGACGACCTCGACGTCCCGGAGCTCGGCGCTCCGGGCGGTCATGGCCTCGAGGAGCAGGCGCGGCGCGGCCGCCACGCTGTGCACGAAGACCCGGTCTCCCGACCGGATGACCGAGACGGCCTCGGCCGCACTGGTCCAGCGTCCCATGGCGCACCCTCCCCGCCGACCAGCCTAACAGCCCGCGGGCCTGGCGGCCGCGGGACGCCGCGCCGGCAGCGGAGGGGCCAGGCCCCCGCGCCGCTCCCCGGGCCATAAGCCCTGTGCGCGCTCAACCGACCGGAGCGCACGCCACGCCGTAGGTGACCCTCAGCCAGTAGGTCCCCTCCGGGAACAGCGTCGCTCGGGCGCCCGCGCTGAAGGCCAGCCAGGCCTCCCGGTACGCCGCCAGGAACGTCTCGAGCCGCCCGATCGCCTCCAGCCGCTTCCACTTGTCGCGGCTCGCCACCCGCGGCCGCAGCCCGCGCCGCGGCTCCCCGGGCGCGGGCCGTGCGAACGGGCTCTGGGTGAGTACCCGCCTCGCCCCCAGGAACGACCGCCCCACGTCGGTGAGCGCCCGCGCCGCCCGACCCTCCCGCTCCTCGAGCGCAGCGGTGAGCCCTTGGCGCAACGCCTCCGCCGACGTGAAGCCGGCCGGGCAGACGAGCTCGAGCGGCACCGACGCTGGCGTGTCCCCGGCCTCGCGGAAGTAGTGCGCCGGCCGCTTCACCTCCCGCGGCCCTGCCCCGATGCGCGCTGGCGCCGACCAGAGCCCTGGCCACTCCCACCCGCGGCGCACCAGGCCCGCGTTCACCGGGTTCGCGAGCGTGTACGCCATCTTGTCGAGCACGTCCTCCGGGCGCTGCAGCGCCACCGCGCTGTAGGAACCCGGCGCCCAGAACCACTCCCACTTCCCGTGCGCCGCGTTGAGCGCCCGCGCCACGCTCGAGCCGAGGTCGCGCATGAACAAGGGCAGGTGCCCGTGCGGGTCGCAGAGCACGAGGTGGAGATGGTTGCTGAGCACGCAGTACGCGTGGAGGAGGATGCCGTACTCCTGGGCCTTGGCCGCCAGGACGTACTCGATGACGGCGTTCACCAGCCCCGACGGCCGGAGCAGGAAGCGCCGATCCGCGCAGCGACGGGTGACGAGGTAGGTGGTGCCCGGCAAGACCTGGCGAGGTGCGGTCATGGCGGGCCGCCATCGCAGGGAGCGTGCCGGAGGCGGCGCCTCGTGACTCAGCGCGCTTGGGTGATGCTACTCGGCGACGGCCGCCCGCGGCGCGGACCGGGTGGTCCGCGCGAAAGTCCCTGGGACGGGGCACCCCATGTGGGTGATGCTACTCGGCGACGGCCGCCCGCGGCGCGGACCGGGTGGTCCGCGCGAAAGTCCCTGGGACGGGGCACCGGGGGGCCCGCTAGACGTTCGGCTGCTCGGAGACCTCGCCCGGCGTGCCGGCGCGCATCAGCACCTGGCGCGGCTTGACGCCGTTGGCCGGGCCGACCAGCCCCTCGCGCTCCATGCGCTCGATGATCTTGGCGGCCTTGTTGTAGCCGAGCCGCATCTCGCGCTGCAGCTTGGAGACCGAGACCTCGTCCATGCGCGCCACCAGCTCCATGGCCTGGTCGTAGACCGGGTCGTCCTCGTCGTCGAAGCGCCCGCCCTCGCCGGCGCCGTCGCGCGCCTTCAGGATCGACTCGTCGTAGACCGGCTTGCCCTGCTCCTTCAGGAAGCCGACCACCCGGTAGACCTCCTCCTCGGAGACGAAGGCGCCCTGCACGCGGGTCAGCGCCGCGGTGGCGGTCATGATGAGCATGTCGCCGTTGCCGAGCAGGCTCTCGCCGCCGGGGCCGTTGATGATGGTGGCCGAGTCGTGGCGGCTCCCCAGCCGGAAGGAGATGCGGGCCGGGAAGTTGTTCTTGATGGTGCCGGTCACCACGTCGGTGGAGGGGCGCTGGGTGGCCACGATGAGGTGGATGCCGGTGGCGCGCGCCTTGGCGGCCAGGCGCGCCAGCGAAGTCTCCACCTCGCGCGGCGCGGTGAGCATCAGGTCGGCCAGCTCGTCGATGACGACCACGATGTAGGGCAGCTTCTGCGGCAGCCTCTTCTCGTCGCGGGCCGCCACCGGGTCGGCCGGCGGCGGCGCGGTCGGGTCCTCGAACTCGGCCGAGGCGGCGAGCGGCGGCTCGGCCGGCGCGGCCGGCTCCGCGGCGGCGGCCTC
>JAJYAW010000324.1 GCA_021779335.1 Myxococcales bacterium
GCGCGGGCGCGGGCGGCGCGAGGAGCGCCTTCAGCTCCCGCTCCAGCTGCTGCAGCGCCGCGGTCCGCAGGGTCCCGGCCGCGGTCAGCGGGAAGGTCCAGGTGCGCGCCGGGCGGGCCGAGGTGGTGAGCACCGAGAGCGCCACGCTCGCCCCGGCCGGCCCCGGCTGGACGACCCCGGTGAGGACGCCGCCGACCCCGCGCGCGCGCGCCTTCACGAGGTCGGGCCTGCCCCGCGTCGAGACCTCCCGCCACAGGACGCACTCGAAGGTGCCGCAGAGCGCGGTGGCGACCTGGGCCGGGATGGCGACCCTGGGATCTCCGCGGACCGGGCCGACGGTGAGGCGCGGCGCGGCGGCGGCGACCCCGGAGGCCGCCAGCCACGCCGACGCCATGAACGCCAGACGGCCTGGTCCGCGCATCATCGGCCTCCCCCCGGCTCCTCGCTGCCGCGCGGCGATCTGAGCGCGAACGGCCCGGGGGCGCAAGGGCGCGGCGGGGTCCGGCCGCGGCACAGGAGGGGCGGTCCGGCTACTCCACCACCACCGTGTCGCCGTCGCGGAGCTCGAAGGCGGTCGCGATGGGCTCCGCGTCCAGCAGGGCCTGGTAGCGGAAGCGGACGCGCAGCGGGGCGCGGCCGGCCTCCTCCCGGCGCAGCACGAAGATGCGGTCGCGGTGGGCGAAGGGGGTGAGGCCGCCGGCCAGGGCGATGGCCTGCAGGACGCCGGCGCCGGCCGTGAGCTGGAAGGTCCCCGGCGTGGTCACCGCGCCGATGACCGAGGCCCGGTCGGCGTGGCGCCGCTCCAGCACCACCGTCACCACCGGGCTCTTGATGAAGGTCTGGTACTCCGCGTCGAGGAGCTGGGCCAGCGTGCCGGGGACGAGCCCCTCGGCGAGCTGGTCGTTCACCAGCGGGAGCGAGATCTTGCCGTCGGGGCGGACCAGCGCCTTGGTGGAGAGCGCGTCCTGGCCGGAGACGCGGACGCCGAGCAGGTCGCCGGGCGCGATGATGAACTCGGCGCTGCTCTGCTGGTGCGCCGGCAGGCCGGCCTCGACCCACACGTAGGGGCCGACCGGGGCGCAGCCGGCCGCCAGCAGCGCCGCCAGCGCCAGGAGGCGCGGGCGGGGGCGGGCCGTGCGCCGGGGGGACGGGGCCGTCGGTGCCATGGCGGCCCTCACCCCACCCTGGCCTTCACGGCCTCCTGGATGAGCGCCAGGCTCTCGGCGCTGCAGTCCAGGTAGCGCATCCCGACGTCGAAGCGGGCCGGGGCGCCGGCGGGGAGCGCCTCGGTCCAGACCACCTCGGCGAGGAGGGTGGCGCTCCGGCCGTCGGTGAAGAAGAGCTCCAGCTCGAGCCGCTTCCCGGCGGGGAACTCGTCGTCGCTGTAGCAGCGCAGGCCGCCGAGGCTCACGTCGTTGACGCGGCGGGGGATGGCGCGGGCCAGGATGCTCACCGGCCGGACCGTGACGTGGGCCTGGACCCGGTTGTAGCTGCGTCGCTCGTCCTTGGTGCTCGGCGCGGTCACGCGGTCCTCACCCGTTGGAGTTCAGCCCCTCCACGGATGGTAGCACGGCGCGGCGGTTCGCCGCAGCAGCCGGCCGGGCCCGGCCCGAGGCGGCTACCGGGCCCCGCGGGCGGTCAGCACTGCGGGGATGGTCTTGGCGAAGATCTGCAGGTCGCCGAGCAGCGACCAGTTGTCGATGTACTCGAGGTCCAGCCGCATCCAGCGGTCGAAGGAGACGTCGCTCCGGCCGCTGATCTGCCAGGTGCAGGTGATGCCGGGCCGGACGCTGAGCCGGCGGCGCTGCCAGCGCTCGTACTGCCGGACCTCGTCCGGGATGGGCGGGCGCGGCCCCACCACGCTCATCTCGCCGCGCAGCACGTTCCAGAACTGGGGGAACTCGTCGAAGGAGGTCTTGCGGATGAAGCGGCCGACGCGGGTGACGCGCGGGTCGTGGCGCATCTTGAAGACCGGGCCGCTGGCCTCGTTGAGCGCCAGCAGGCCGGCCAGCTGCGCCTCGGCGTCCACGTGCATGCTGCGGAACTTGAAGAGGTCGAACTCGCGGCCGTTCAGGCCGACCCGCCGCTGCCGGAAGAGCACCGGGCCGGGCGACTCCCGCTTGATGGCCACGGCGATGGCGAGCAGGACCGGCGAGAGCAGCAGGAGGACGGCGGCGCTCACCGCGACGTCGAAGGCCCGCTTGACCGCCAGCGCCAGCTCGTTGGTGGGGACGGAGGAGTAGGCCAGCATGGGCAGGCCGTCGGCGGCGGCCGACTCCAGGCGGGCCAGGCCGCCGTGCAGGATGTCGACGAAGATGCGGACGGTGATCCCCTGCTCCTCGCAGAGCCGCGCCGCCTCCTGGACGGCGGCGAGCCGCTCGGTGGGCACCGCGAAGACCACCTCGTCGAGGACCTGCTCCTGCAGCAGCCGGCCGAAGCCGGAGAGGCGCCCCAGGACCGGGCTGCCCTCCTCGGGCTCGGCGCCGTCCTCGAGGACGTAGCCGGCGAAGTCGTAGCCCCACTCCGGGTGGCTGGCGAAGCGCTCCACCACCTCGGCGGCGAGGCCGCCCTGGCCCACCACGGCGACGCGCCGGGTGTTGAAGCCCCGCCGCCGCGCCAGGCCGGCGGCGCCGCGGATGGCGATCCGGCCGGCCGTGAGGAGCAGGAAGGCCGCGGCCGGGTAGAACCGGAGCACGGCGAGCTCGACGCCGGGGTCGCTCCAGAGCGGGGCCACCAGGATGGCGCCGAACCCGACGAAGGCGAGGGCCTGGAAGAGGCGCAGGACCTCGGTGGTGATGGGGAGGGTCCGGTAGGTGGTGTAGAGCCGGACCGTGGCCGAGGCGGCGAGCCAGCCGAGCAGCACGGTGGCCAGGAGCGGGAACTGGGCCTCGAGGGCGCGGCCGGCCAGCGGGGCGCGCCCCAGGAGCGAGGCCGCCACGTCGGTGGTCCAGAGCGCCAGGACCAGCGTGAGGAGGTCCAGGAGCCGGAGCCCCGACTCCACCATGCGTGCGTGCCGCTTGAGCATCTCTCGCTTCCCCCGCTGCTTCACCAACCGACGATGGCGGCAACTTAATCACGTCGACGCTGCGTGTATGTCGCGTGAGCCAAAGACACACAGGCGAGGTCTAGACTGGAGTGGACAGCCGATGTGACGGAGGGCATCGTCACCCGGCCGATGGACACGGCGGAAGCGCCCGGAATCACGGGCGATGTGGCGCCGGCAGGGGGCGCAGTCCGCGCCGACGGGCGGGGCGCCGGGCGCCGCCGTGTCCCTCGGTCACGGTCCCTCGGTTGACGGAGGGTCATCACCCGGCCGGCGGCGCTCCGGGCCAGGCGCCCCATCCGGAGCCCGCTACCTCGCCGAGCCCGGGCGCCAGCGGGTAGCCACCCCGGCGCTCCACTGCCAGATCGCGCCGCCGCCGGCCAGGGCCTCCTGGTAGCCGCCCCGCGCCGTGAGGCCGCCCTCCAGGTCGCCGAGGCGGTACCAGCCGCCGAGCTCCGCCGCCGCCACGCCCTGCCCGGCGCTGGGCGCGCCGACGGCGCTCGCCCCGGAGACCCGCCAGCTGACGCGGCGGCGCGGATCGACCCGCCAGTCCAGGGCGAGGCTGCCGGAGAGGCGCGGCCGGACGGTGCGCGTGAAGGGATCGACGAAGGGCGCGTAGCCGAGGAGGGCGCTGAACCCCAGCCCGCTCCGGTCGGCCGGGGCCGGCGCCGCGAGGGAGGCCTCGGCGCGGGGCGCCAGGCGGCTCGTCGAGCCGCGCGAGGCCGGGGGGAGGCCGTCCTCGACGGTGGCGGCGACGCCCGCGCCGAGCGCCCCCTCGAGGCCGGCCTCGACGCGGTGCGACCAGCGGGCGAGCGCGTCGGCGATCCCCACCGTGCCCTGCCCGGCCAGGCGGGTCCGCGTGTAGCCGAGCACGAGCGCGAGCCCGTCGAGGGGCGACAGGGCCAGCGCGCCGTGGACGTCGGCCGACAGGGTGTTCACCGTGGGAAACAGGAGGCGGTTGGCCTCGCCCAGGCCGCCGCCGTGGGAGGCGCCGACGGTGCCCCCCAGGGTGAGCGCCCGCGTGGCCCGCCAGTCGAGGGCCGAGCGCAGCGCGGCCGAGGAGAACTCGCCGGTGCGCACGCCGGCCGCCGGGTCGAGGCC
>JAJYAW010000325.1 GCA_021779335.1 Myxococcales bacterium
GTCTTCGCAGGGACCGTGCCGACCCCTGCCCCCGTCATCTCAGGGGATTCCCCAGTGCTCACCGTCCGCCCCCCGGACCTAGGGACGAACCCCGGAACTCCCGGTCGGGGTCAGCCCATCGGCGCTAAGGTGCCGCCTGATGACCACCCGCGACGACGAGCCCGAGGTCGACCCCCGCCTCGCCGCCGCCTCCCAGGCGCTCGACGACGGCGACTTCGAGGCGGCCGCCGCGCTGGCGCGCAAGGGCGCTCGCGCCGCCAGGAGGTCCGAGCAGCCCGGCCTCGCGGCCGACCTCCTCTGGCTGGAGGGCATGGCCCTCACCGAGCTCGCGGAGGCCGCCGCGGCCGTGGCCCGGCTCGACGAGGCCCTGGCGCTCGCCCCGGATCACCTCGACGCCATGCTGGAGCGGGCCTTCGCCCTCTTCGAGCTCCTGCGCTTCGAGGAGGCCCGGCGGCAGCTCGAGGAGGCCCTGGGGCGCGCGCCGGACGAGGCGTGGGCCCACCAGCAGCTCGGCCTGCTGGCCGAGCGGCGCGGCGACCTCGCCGAGGCGGAGCGCCGCTTCACCCGGGCGAGGAAGCTCGACCCCCGGGCCTTCCCTCGCCCCGCCGCCGTCTCGCGCGCCGAGTTCCAGCGGCTGGCGGAGGCGGCGCTCGAGGAGATCCCGGAGCCGGTGCGCCGCTACCTCGCCAACGTGCCCATCACCGTCGAGGACCTGCCCTCCGACGACGACCTCGGCGGCAGCGACCCGCCGCTCTCCCCCACCATCCTCGGCCTCTTCCGCGGCGCGCCCTACGGGCAGAAGGCGTCGGCCGACCCATGGAGCCACCTCCCCTCCGCCATCGTCCTCTTCCAGCGAAACCTCGAGCGGGCGGCCACCTCGCGGCAGGAGCTGGAGGAGCAGATCGCGGTCACGCTGGTCCACGAGGTGGGCCACTTCCTCGGCCTCGACGAGGAGGAGCTGACCGCGCGCGGGCTGGACTGAGAGGCGGTGGGGGCGGTTCCGGCGCACCCTCCCGCCGCGGGTGACGTGCCGCGTCAGGGGGCGTACACTCCCCGCTCCACACGACGGCCCGCGGTCGAGGGGCCGTCTTCCGAGGGACCACATGGCGAGCGAGCAAGCGCAACTGGTGGAGGGGGACGTCCGGCTCCGGCCGTGGACGATGGGCGACGTCGAGCGGCTGGTGCAGGTCGGCGACGATCACGACATCTGGCTCAACCTGCGGGACCGCTTCCCGCACCCGTTCACCACGCCGGCCGCGCAGCTCTGGCTGGCGGACCAGGTGGCCGAGATCGATCCGCCCATGAGCTTCGCCATCGAGTGGCGCGGGGACCTCGTCGGCGGCGTGCGGCTGAAGCGCCGCGAGGACGCCCACCACGTCTGCGCCGACCTGACCTTCTGGCTAGGGCGCGAGTACTGGGGCCAGGGCATCGCACTCGGGGCCGTCCGCGCCGCCACCGCCCACGCCTTCGAGGGGCTGGGGTTGGAGCGCGTCCAGGCCTTCGTCTACGACTGGAACCCGACCGCCGCGCGCGTGCTGGAGCACGCCGGCTTCAAGCTCGAGGGGCGGCTGCGCAACTACGTGAAGAAGGACGACCGGCTCGGGGACGCCCTGCTCTATGCACGGCTCCGCGGCGAGGCCGCCCCCTGACCCAGTGGCCAGGCGCGGAGGCGGCATGGCGGGGTGGGGCGGAGGGCGCGGCTGGCGCACCGAGTGGTGGATCCCGGCCACCTACGCCCTCCTGGCCGGCGCCTGGATCTACGGCTCCGACTCGCTCGCGGCGGCCATCGCCGGCTCCATGGAGCAGCAGCGCGTCCTCTCCACCTACAAGGGGCTCGGCTTCGTGGCGGTCACCACCGCGCTGCTCTTCGCCGGGCTCCGGCTCTCGCTCGGCCGGGAGCGGGCGGCGGCGAGGAGGGTCAGAGAGAGCGAGGCGCTGCTCCGCATCGTCACCGACGCCATCCCGGAGCCGGTCTTCCTGAAGGATCGGGACGGCCGCTGGATCTTCTCCAACCCGGCCACGCTGCGGGTCATCGGCAAGACGATGGAGCAGGTGATCGGCCGGACCGACGTGGAGATCTACCTGGACCCGGACGTCGGCGAGCCCCTCATGGAGACCGACCGGCGCATCATGGCCGGCGGGAGGATCGCGGTGCTGGAGGAGCGCATCCTCACCCCCCAGGGCTTCCGGACCTTCCTCTCCACCAAGGCGCCCTGGCGCGACGTCGAGGGGCGCGTCGTCGGGCTCATCGGCACCGCGCGCGACATCACCGACCGCAAGCGCGCCGAGCAGGAGCTGCTGGCCGCGGAGGAGCGCTTCCAGCAGGCCCAGAAGCTCGAGAGCGTGGGCCGCCTGGCGGGCGGCGTGGCCCACGACTTCAACAACCTCCTCACCGTCATCCTGGGCGCCGGCGAGGTGCTGGCGGAGGACCTGCGGAGCGGCCGGGGCGCCTCGCCGGAGGACGTGGAGCAGATCCGGGCGGCCGGCGGCCGCGCCCAGGAGCTGACCCGGCAGCTGCTCGCCTTCGCCCGCCGGCAGGTCAACACGCCGGTGGCGCTCGACCTGAACGAGGCGGTGCGGGGCAGCGAGCGGCTGCTGCGCGGGGTCCTCGGCGAGGGCGTCCGGCTCACGCTCGAGCTGGAGCCCGGGCTCTGGACGGTGCGCTGCGACCCGGGGCAGGTCGAGCAGGTCATCCTCAACCTCGCCATGAACGCCCGCGACGCCATGCCCCGCGGCGGCGCCCTGGTCCTGCGGACCCGCAACCTGGTAGTGGACGAGGCGCATGCCGCTCGCGACGGCGAGGCCAGCACCGGCGAGTGGGCCCAGCTCACGGTGGAGGACAGCGGCGAGGGGCTGTCGCCCGAGGCGCTCGAACACGTCTTCGAGCCCTTCTTCACCACCAAGCCGAGGGGGAGCGGCACCGGGCTCGGCCTGGCCACCGTCCACGGGATCGTGAGCCAGGCCGGGGGCCACGTGCACGTCCGGAGCACGCCGGGGCAGGGCGCCACCTTCGAGGTCCACTTCCCCCGCCAGCACGAGGCGCCCCGGCCCTCGCGGCCCGCGCCGCCCGCCCCGGCGGCGCGCGGCACGGAGACGGTCCTCGCCGTGGAGGACGACCCGCTGGTGCGCGACGTCACGGCGCGGGCGCTCCGCGGGGGCGGCTACCGCGTGCTGCTGGCCGGCAGCGCGGCCGAGGCGCTCGAGCTCGAGGCGGGGCTGGCGGGGCCGCTCGGCCTGCTGGTCACCGACGTGGTCATGCCCGGCATGGACGGCCGCGAGCTCGCCGACGAGCTGCGCCGCCGCCGACCCGGCCTGCGCGTCCTCTTCGTGTCGGGCTACGCCCAGGACATCGTCGGCCACCACGGCGTCCTCGACGCCGGCGTGGAGCTGCTGCAGAAGCCCTTCAACTCGGGCGCCCTGCTGGCGCGGGTGCGGGCGGTCCTCGACGCAGCGGAGTGATCGCCCCCCGAGCCCCGAGAACATCCGAAAAATTGACCAGTTGCGGGCGATATCGGAACCTCGACCGAACATGCCCGCCGTCATCGAGTCGATGGAGCTCCTGCAGGTCCTCAGCGAGGCGGAAGACATCGCACGGAGCGTGAATCAGCCGCTCACGAGCGCCCACCTGCTCCTGGCCTTCTTCACCGTCCCCAACCGGGCCGAGCTCCTCCTCAAGGAGAAGCGCATCGACGAGGACCGGATCCTGGGCGTGATGGCCGGCAAGCCGCGCGAGGACGAGGGGATCTCGCGGGCGCTGCGCGACCAGGCGCGCGGGCTCGCCGAGGGCTCGGGCGCCGCCGAGATCGACTGCCTCCACCTGCTGGCCGCCATGAGCCGGGTGCAGGCCTCCTGCGCCTGGCAGCTCCTCTCCGCCTGCGGCCTCGACCTGCGCCGCTTCCGCACCGAGACCATCGGCTACTTCACCCACGGCCTGCCGCGGCGGCTCCGGCACGTCCAGCCGGTGCGGGTGAGCGCCGCGCCGGCCCAGGCCTCCCTGGCTCGGCGAGCCGCCGCCGACCGGCCGCCCGAGCCGGCGCACGACGAGGCGCTGGCGCAGGACCTCGACGCCGCGCTCGGCCACCTGCAGGAGGCGCTCGACGAGGGCCCGGCCGCGCCGTCGGCCCAGCCCTCCACCCTG
>JAJYAW010000326.1 GCA_021779335.1 Myxococcales bacterium
GGCGGCGGGGACGGCCGGCGCGGGCGGATCGACGCCGGCGCCTTCGGCGGCGGCCGCGGGGCGGACGGCCCCGGCGCAGGCGGACAGCGCGGCACAGAGCAGCAGGGACGGGGCGGCAGGGCGGGCAGTGGATCGCATCGTGGGCCTTGGGAAGGACCGGATGGTACCACGCAGCCGGCCGCCGCCGGTGGCGCCGGACGGCCGGTGGCTTTGCGCCTGGCGCCGCCGCCGTGCTCTCCTTAAGTGACCCCCGCCCATGGCGCGCTCCCCACCCACCCGCGGCACGGCCCGCCAGGGCCCAGGTCACGCGGCCCGCCCCGCGCCCGGCGGCCGCCTCTCGGTGGCGCTGGTCTACCCGAACGCCGAGCGGGTCGGCATGGCCAACCTCGGCCTCCACGCCGTCTACCGGCTCTTCAACGACGATCCCGGCGTGCGGTGCGAGCGGGTCTTCCTGCCGGAGGGGCCGGAGGCGCCGCGCTCGGTCGAGTCGGGCACGCCGCTCGGCGACTTCGACGTGGTGGCCTTCACGCTCTCCTTCGAGGAGGACTACGGCCACCTCCTGGCGCTGCTCCACCGGGCCGGCCTGCTGCTGCGCGCCGCCGACCGCGGCGAGGGCCACCCGCTCGTGGTGGCCGGCGGCATGGCCATGCAGATCAACCCGGAGCCGGTGGCCCCCTTCCTGGACGCGGTGCTCGTGGGGGAGGGGGAGGTGCTCGTGCCCCCCTTCCTGGCGTGCCTGCGGGAGGCGGCGGGCCGGCCGCGCGCCGAGCTGCTGCGGGCGCTGGCGCTGCTGCCGGGCGGGTACGTGCCGGGGCTCTACGAGGTGGAGTACGCCGACACGCGGGCGCCGGGCGGGGGATGGGTCACCCGCTGCGAGCCGCGGGGCGGCGCCCCGGCGCGGGTGGTCCGGCAGTACGTGGCCGACCTCGCCAGGGTGGCCACCTCCCGGGTCCTCGACTCGCCGGCCGCCCAGTTCGGCGACCTCTTCCTCACCGAGGTGGCGCGCGGCTGCCTGTGGGGCTGCCGCTTCTGCGCCGCCGGCTTCGTGCAGCGCCCCTACCGCGAGGTGGACCTCGAGACGCTGCGCGGCGAGGTGCGGCGGGGGCTGGCGCGCGGCCAGCGCATCGGCCTGGTGGGGCCCGACACGAGCGACCACTCCGGCCTCGACGCGCTCACCTGCCAGATCACCGAGGCGGGCGGCACCTTCAGCCCCTCCTCGCTCCGGGTGGACGCCATCACGCCCGCCCTGGCCGGGCGCATGGCCGCCGGCGGGGAGCGCTCCATCACGCTGGCGCCGGAGGCGGGCACGCCGAGGCTGCGCCAGGTCATCAACAAGGACTTCTCCGACGACCGGGTGGTCCAGGCGGCCGCCCACGCGCTCGGCCAGGGGATGCACCACGTCAAGCTCTACTTCATGTGCGGCCTGCCCACCGAGACCGAGGCGGACGTGCTCGGCATGGCCCACCTCGCGCTCCGCATCCGCGAGGAGGTCATGGCGCCGAAGGCGCGGGCCACCGGCCGCATGGGGCGCATCACCCTCTCGGTGAACCCCTTCATCCCCAAGCCGTGGACCCCCTTCCAGTGGCTCCCCATGGAGGACGAGGCCTGCCTCAAGGCCAAGCGTCGGCTGCTGGAGAAGACGCTGCGGCCCAGGGGCATCGAGGTGGACTTCCTCTCCACCCGCGAGGCGGCGCAGCAGACGCTCCTCTCCCGCGGCGATCGGCGCTGCGCCGACCTCCTCGAGCTCGCCTTCCGCGACCACGGCGGGGACCTGCGCCAGGCGCTGCCCCGCTGGCCGCACGACCCGGACTTCTTCGTGCGGCGCGAGGCCGGCGTGGACGACGTGCTGCCCTGGGACCTCCTCGACCACGGGCTCACCAAGGCCTTCCTGGCGCGCGAGCTCAGGCGCGGCCTGGGCGCCCGGGTCACGCCGAAGTGCGCCGTGGAGCGCTGCCGGGCCTGCGGGCTCGCCTGCGCGGATCACCCGGAGCTGGTGACGGGCGGCGCCGCCGGCTGAGCCCCGGGCGAGGCCGCCGCCTGGCGCCGAGGCCCGTTTGCGGGTACACACCGTCCCGTGACCGACGAGGAGGCCATGCGCGAGGCGCTCACCCTCGCCGCCGCGGCGGGCGCGGCCGGCGAGGTGCCGGTGGGCGCCGTGGCCGTCCACGAGGGGCGGGTGGTCGGCCGCGGCCGGAACGCCCGCGAGGCCCACCGCGACCCGACCGCCCACGCCGAGCTGCTGGCCCTGCAGGAGGCGTCGCGGACGCTGGGGCGCTGGCGGCTCTCCGGCGTGACCCTCTACGTGACGCTGGAGCCCTGCGCCATGTGCGCCGGGGCCATGGTGCTCGCGCGCATCGACCGGCTCGTCTACGGCGCCGCCGATCCCAAGGCCGGGTGCGCGGGCTCGCTCCTCGACCTCTCGGCCGACCCCAGGCTCAACCACCGGTTCCCCGTCGAGCGCGGCCTGCTGGCCCAGGAGGGGGGCGGGCTCCTGCGCGCCTTCTTCCAGGCGCGGCGCGGGGTTCCCGCTTGGCAAGACCCGGGATGATCGGGTAAACCCGCGCGCGGAGAGCTGGCCGAGTGGTCGAAGGCGCCTGACTCGAAATCAGGTGTACGGGCAACTGTACCGTGGGTTCGACTCCCACGCTCTCCGCTTTCTGTCCGAGGCTTGGAGAGGTGTTCGAGCGGTTTAAGAAGCACGACTGGAAATCGTGTGTACCGGGAACGGTACCGTGGGTTCAAATCCCACCCTCTCCGCCAGCTGCAGGGCGGCGCAGTGCAGGCAGGCCGGCCCGAGAGCCGGCCCAGAATCCTCGGGCGACGTGGGGAGCTTCGAACCCCGCCAGGCCCGGAAGGGAGCAACGGTAGGAGTTCCTCCGTGCGCCCGGGGATTGTGGGCCGGCTCGTCTTTTTCTGCTAAAGCCATCCGTCCCCTCGGAACCCCGATGGCCTACCTCGTCCTCGCCCGCAAGTACCGGCCCCAGACCTTCGGGGAGATGTCCGGCCAGGCCCACGTGGTCCGGACGCTCTCCAACGCGCTGGCGCGCGGCCAGCTGGCCCACGCCTTCCTCTTCACCGGGCCGCGCGGGGTGGGCAAGACCACCGCGGCGCGCCTGGTGGCCAAGGCGGTCAACTGCGAGAAGGGGCCCACCGCCGAGCCCTGCGGCGTCTGCACCCCCTGCGTCGAGATCGCCGAGGGGCGCGCCGTGGACGTGGTGGAGATCGACGCCGCCTCCAACAACGGCGTCGACAACGTGCGCGACATCGTCGAGGCGGTGAAGTACCGGCCGGCCCGGGACCGCTTCAAGGTCTTCGTCATCGACGAGGTCCACATGCTGTCGCAGGGGGCCTTCAACGCCCTCCTGAAGACGCTGGAGGAGCCGCCGCCGCACGTGAAGTTCGTGCTGGCCACCACCGACGTCCACAAGGTGCCGGAGACCATCGTCTCCCGCTGCCAGCGCTTCGACTTCCGCCGCCTCACCCTGCAGCAGATCGCCGACCAGCTCGGCCACGTGGCCGGGGCCGAGGGCATGACCTTGTCGCCCGGCGCGCTCGGCCTGGTGGCGCGGGCCGCCGAGGGCGGCATGCGCGACGCCCTCTCGCTGCTGGACCGGGTCCGCGCCTCCTGCGGCGACGCGCCGTCGGAGGCCGAGGTGGCCGAGGCGCTCGGCACCATCGACGTGGCCGCGGTGGCCCGCATGGCGGGGGCCCTCCTCGCGCGCGACGGGGCGGCGCTGCTCTCCGAGATCGCGGCGCTGCACGAGCGCGGCCTGGAGATGCGGCGGGTGGCCGAGGAGCTCAGCCGCCACCTGCGCAACGTGGTGGTGGCGAGGCTGGCGCCCGCCGCGCCGCTCGACCTCCCGGACGCCGAGCTCGCCGAGGTGCAGGCCCAGGCGGCGCGCGGCGACCCGGCCCAGCTCACCCGGCTCTTCGACCTGGCCCAGCGGGCCGTGGTGGAGACCAAGCTGGCCGACCAGCCGCGCCACGCGCTCGAGGTGGCCCTCCTCAAGGCGGTCTTCCTGGCGCCCGGGGCCGGCATCTCCGAGCTCCTCCAGCGGCTCGAGGCGCTGGCCGGCGGCGCGCCCCCCCCGCCGTCCGCGGGCGGCGGCGGTCCGGGCGGTTCCGGTCCCGCGCC
>JAJYAW010000327.1 GCA_021779335.1 Myxococcales bacterium
CGGAGTCGCCCGACGTCGCGGCTGCTGGCCGCCGGGCTCCTGGCCGCGCTGGCGCTCGCCCCCGGCGCCGCGCCGGCCCAGTACGCGCCCGCCCGGTACGATCCGGCCTTCCGCTGGCGCACCCTGACCACGCCCCACTTCGAGATCCACTTCCACCAGGGCGAGGCGGCGCTGGCCCGGCGGGTGGCCGACGTCGCCGAGCGGGCCCACCTGCGGCTGGTCCCGCTGCTCGGCCACGCGCCGGCGGGGCGAACCCAGGTGGTCCTCTCCGACGACGTGGACGAGGCCAACGGGTCGGCCACGCCGCTGCCGCGCAACGTCATCCGGCTCTACGCGGTGCCCCCCGAGTCGGCCTCGGTGCTGCAGGACAGCCACGACTGGCTGACCGAGCTCGTGGAGCACGAGTACGTCCACGTGCTGCACCTGGATCAGGTCTCCGGGGTGCCCGCCCTGGTCGACGCGGTGCTGGGCAAGCTCTGGATGCCCAACGTCTTCTCGCCCGGCTGGCTCACCGAGGGGATCGCGGTGGCGCACGAGGGGGAGGACGCGACCACGGGGCGGAACGCCAGCGCCCTCTTCGACATGTACGCCCGGTCCCTGGTGCTGGAGCCCCCTGGCCTGCCCGCGCTCGACGTCATCACCAACCAGCCGCTCGAGTGGCCGGGCGGCGACGACGCCTACCTGCTGGGCGGCCGCTTCGTGGCGTTCCTGGTGCGGCGCGCCGGCGAGGGGGCGCTGCGCGGCTTCATGGCCGAGCAGGGGGCGCAGGTCTGGCCCTGGGCGCCCAGCTGGGCGGCCGAGCGCTGGTTCGGCGCCGACCTCCCGACCCTCTGGCGCGAGTTCCGGGCCTCCCTGGCGCGGCGCTACGCCGCCGAGCTGGCCGCCATCCGCGCCCGCCCGGTGACCCACCCTTGCCCCCTCACCCACCGCGGCGGCGAGGTGTCCAGGCCCCGCTGGACGCCCGACGGCGCGGCGCTCGTCTACCTCGACCACGGGCCCGACGAGCGCGGCGGGCTGCGGCTGGTCTCCGCCGCGGGGCGCGACCTCGGCCTCCGGCTGCCGGTCGACCTGCACGGCCGCTTCGCGCTGCGCTCGGCGACCGAGGCGGTGGTGGCGCACGGGCAGGTCTGGCGGGAGTTCCGGATCTACGACGACCTCTGGCTGGCCGACCTCGCCCGCGGCACCGAGCGGCGCCTCACCGGCGGCGAGCGGGCCACCGACCCCGCGCTGACGCCCGACCGCGCCGCGGTGGTCTACGTGGCGCGGCGGGGCGGGGGCGAGCTGGAGCTCAGGCGCCGCCGGCTCGACGGCGGGCCCGCCGAGTCGCTGCTGTGGCGGCCGGGGGCGCAGCTCTACGATCCGGCGGTCTCGCCCGACGGGCGGCGCATCGCCCTCTCGGTGCAGGAGGGCGGGCGGCGGGACCTCTGGCTGCTCGAGGACGGCCGGCTCACCCGGCTCACCGACGACGACGCCATCGACCTCGAGCCGGCCTGGACGCCCGACGGCCAGTGGCTCCTCTTCGCCTCCGACCGCGGCGGCGTCTTCAACCTGCACGCCTGGTCGGCCGAGACCGGCGCCTTCCGGCAGGTCACCAACGTGGAGACCGGGGCGCTCGACCCGGCGGTCTCGCCGGACGGCAGGACCATCGCCTTCGTCACCTCCGGGAGGGCGGGCTACGACCTGGCGACCATCCCGTTCGACCCGGCCACGTGGCTCGACGAGGTGGCCCCGCCGGCCCCGCCGGATCCGCCGGATCCGCCGGCCCCGCCGGCACCAGGGACGCCGGCTGCGCCTCCGAGCGAGCCCCCCGTCGCGGCCCTGCCCCCGGCCGAGGCGCCGTCCGCCTCACCGCCCTACCCCGTGGCGCCCTACGCCCCCTGGACCGCGCTGCCGACTTTCTGGCTCCCCTTCTGGACCTCCGACGCGACCGGCACCACGCTGGGCGCCTTCACGGCCGGCGCCGACGTGGTGGGGCTCCACGCCTGGCAGGCGCAGGGTTGGTGGAGCCAGCGCTTCCACACCCTCGGCTACGCCGCGAGCTACCTCGGCGGCTGGTCCTGGCCGGCGCTCGACCTCTACTCCGAGAGGAGCCTGGGGCTCTCCCCGGGCTACCCGGACCGCGACATGTCCGCCTGGACGCCGCTGGCGGGCGGGCTGACCTTCGGCTTCACCAGCCTGGAGCGGGCGATGCAGCTCCGGGTCGGCTGGTCGGCCACCGTCTACGACACGCTCGGCGCGCCCGGCACCGCCGCCGGCGTCCCGCCGGAGTACCTCTTCGCCGACGGCACGCTCTCCGAGGCCGCCCTCGGGCTCGCCTACTCCGACGCCCGCCGCTACGCCTGGTCCATCTCCAGCGAGGAGGGGCGCCGGCTCTCGCTGAGCGTCCGCCTGGCCGGGCGCGAGACCGGCAGCGCCTACACGCTCTGGCGCTCCCGGGCCGCCTGGAGCGAGTACCTGCGCGTCCCGGGGACCCGCCACGTCGTGCTGGCGGCGCGCCTCTCCGGCGCCCTGGCCCACGGCTCGCTCGGCGGCAGCCCGCCCTTCACGCTGGGCGGGCTGACGACCCCGAACCCGGTCGACCTCTTCCTGCTCCAGACCTTCTCCTCCAGCGACCAGCTGCGCGGCTACCCGGCCGGCCGGCAGGCGGGCGACGGCATCGCCCTCGGCAACCTGGAGCTGCGCTTCCCCATCGCCACGCCGGAGTGGGGCCACGGCACCTGGCCGATCTTCCTCAGGCGGCTCCACGGCGCGCTCTTCGCCGACCTCGGCGAGGCCTTCGTCCACGGCGCCGAGCGCGGCTACGCCGGCAGCGACTTCCGCTGGGATCGGCTGCGGCTCGGCGCCGGGGCCGAGCTGCGGCTCGAGCTGGTGGCGGCCTACTGGCTCGTGAGCGACCTGCGGCTCGGCGTGGCGCGGGGCCTGGGGCGCCCCTTCCGCGGCGAGGCGCCGTCGCAGGACCCGCTGGCCGAGTGGCAGTGGTACGTGACCTTCGGCCCGAGCTTCTGAAGGGGGGCCGGGCGGCGGCGCGGCAGCGGCGTCTTGCAGCCCCACCGCGCGGGTGCTAGAAAGGCGCCCCTTTGTGCCGACATAGCTCAGTTGGTAGAGCAGCTGATTCGTAATCAGCAGGTCCACGGTTCAAATCCGTGTGTCGGCTCTCGGCACCAGCCAGGGCGGCGGGCTGCACGGCTCGCCGCCCTGCTCGCCTCGGCCGGGTCAGCGCCCGGCCCGCCTGGTACAAGCCCCCGTCACGACGCGGGAATCGGCGAGCGGCCCCGCCGCTCAGGACGCGTCGCCGGTCACCGCCGCCAGCAGCGGCTCCCGGCGGCGCCCGAGCAGGCGCCCCACCCGCGGCAGCGCGACCCGGTAGGCGGCGAGCCCGCCGAGGCCGAGCGCCGCCCAGGCCGCCGGCAGCACCCAGCCCTCGTCGAGCCAGAGCGCCAGCAGGACCGGGAGCGCGAAGACCGCGGTGACGCCGGAGACGATGGCCATGCCGGCCAGGCCGGAGAGCGCCGGCATCTTGCCGCTCCGCTGCAGGCTCATGGGCGCGGCGCGCGGGTTGAGCACCGACACCAGGTTGCCCAGGCCGTAGAGCCAGGGGGCCATGCCGGCGTGGAGCGCCGCCGCGGCCAGCAGGGCCCAGGCGGGCGGCGCCCCGGCCAGCGTCACCGCCAGCGCGGCCGCGGCGAGGTAGAGGAGCGCCGCCAGCGCGTAGGTCGCGACGTTCTTGGCCAGCAGCACCTCGGAGAGGTCGAGCGGCGCCAGGAAGAGGAGGCGCGCCCCGCCCCGGTCCCAGCCGAAGGCGTTGAGCCAGAACACCTGGGTCGCCAGGTGGGTGTAGACGGCGAAGGCGAGGAGGGGCAGCGCCCGCACCACCTCGCCCGCCTCCGCGGGGATGAGCGGCATGCTCTTCCAGGCCGCGAAGCCCGCCAGGCCCGGGATGACGAGGAGGAGGACGCCCGTGAGCGGGTGGCGCAGCAGGTGCTTGGCCTCCCGCTCCAGGAGCGGTCCGAGCAGCCCCGGGAGCGCCCCGGTGGCCCACCCGGCGCCGCCCGGTGCGCCGCGCGCCGCCAGCCCGGGCCCCCCGGAGCGGGCCCCGGCCAGGGTGAGGCGGTAGCCGGCCCAGCCGGC
>JAJYAW010000328.1 GCA_021779335.1 Myxococcales bacterium
ACGCTAGCGCCCCGCCCGGAGCGCGGCAACGGGGGCGCCGGCCGCCGGCTGGACCGGGCCCGACGCCAGGGGCTAGAAGGGGCCATGCGCCGCGCCAAGATCGTCGCCACCATCGGACCCTCCTCCTCCTCGCCCGAGGTGCTGGAGCAGCTCATCGCCAACGGCATGGACGTGGCCCGCCTCAACTTCTCCCACGGCAGCCACGAGGACCACGCCCGGACCCTGGAGCGGCTGGGCGCCGCCTGCCGCCACCTGGGCAGGCCGGTGGCCGCGCTGCAGGACCTGCAGGGGCCCAAGATCCGGACCGGCCCGCTCGAGGCCGGGCGGGCCGGGGTGATGCTGGTGGCCGGCCAGGAGCTCGTCATCACCACCGAGGGCGAGGTGGCGGGGAACGCCCGGCTCGTCTCCACCACCTACGTCCACCTCGCCGAGGACGTGAAGCCGGGCGACCGGCTCCTCATCGACGACGGCCTGCTCGAGCTCCGGGTCCTCTCCAGCGACGGCGTGCGGGTGCGGGCCGAGGTGGTGGAGGGCGGCCTGCTCGGCGAGCACAAGGGGATCAACCTGCCGGGCGTGGCGCTCCGCACCGAGGCCATGACGGAGAAGGACCGGGCCGACCTGGTCTTCGGGCTGGCCCACGGCGTCGACCTGGTGGCCCTCTCCTTCGTCCGCACCGCCGCCGACGTGCTGCTGTGCCGCCAGCTCATGGAGCGGGCCGGCCGGGTGGTGCCCATCGTGGCCAAGATCGAGAAGCCCGAGGCCATCGACCGGATCGACGAGATCCTGGCGGCGGCCGACGGGCTCATGGTGGCGCGCGGCGACCTGGGCGTCGAGATCGTGCCGGAGCGGGTGCCGGTGCTGCAGAAGATGCTCTGCCGCAAGGCCAACCAGCTGGGCAAGCCGGTCATCATCGCCACCCAGATGCTCAACTCGATGATGGAGCACCCCCGCCCCACCCGCGCCGAGGCCAGCGACGTGGCCAACGGCATCTGGGACGGGGCCGACGCCGTCATGCTCTCCGGCGAGACCGCCAGCGGGCGCCACCCGCTGCTGGCGGTGCAGATGATGGACCGCATCGTCCGCGAGGCGGAGGCCGGCGCGCCCGGCCGCCACGTCCCCGAGCAGCTGGTCAGCGGGGCCGCCCCCTTCAGCGACGTGACCGCCGAGGCCGCCTGCCGGGCCGCCGAGGCCTCCGGCGCGGCGGCCGTGGCCTGCTTCACCATGAGCGGAATGACCGCCGGGCTGCTGGCCCACTTCCGCCCCCGGGTCCCCATCGTGGCCTTCTCCCCCAGCCAGGAGACCCGCCGGCTCTGCGCCCTCTACTGGGGCGTGGTGCCCAAGATCATGGAGCCGGTGCGCAGCGCCGACCTGATGGCCGAGGCGGTGGCCGAGCGGCTCGTGGAGGACGGGCTGGCCCGCCCGGGCGATCGGCTGGTGCTGGTCTTCGGCTCACCCATGGGCGTGCGGGGCCAGACCAACTCCATCCGCTTCCACCAGATCCCCCGCCCCGGCGAGCCGGCCCCCGGGCGCCGCTACAGCGTGCCCATCTAGCGGGCGCCGCGCCCGCCGGCGGCCGGCGCGGCGCGCCCCACCTCGCGCATTGCCGCCGCAGCCGCCGGGCGCTACAAGCGGCGCATGGACATCCCGGCCCTGCAGCGCGCGCTCGTCGAGCAGGGGCTCGACGGCTGGCTCCTCTACGACTTCCACGGCCAGAACCCGACGGCGCTCACCGCGCTCGGCCTGGACGGCCACATGCTGACCCGGCGCTGGTACTACCTGGTCCCCGCCCGCGGCACGCCGCGGCTGCTGGTGCACGCCATCGAGCTCGGCTCCTTCCCCGCCCACGTGGAGGGCGAGCGGCAGGCCTACACCTCCTGGCAGTCGCTCCACGCCGCGCTGCGGCGCCTCGTGGACGCGCTGCCCCCGTCGCCGAGGCTGGCCATGGAGTACTTCCCGGAGGCGGCCATCCCCTACCTCTCGCGCGTCGACGCCGGCACGCTGGAGGTGGTCCGCGCGCTGGGCGCCCGGGTGGTCTCCTCGGCCGAGCTGGTGCAGCACTTCCTGTGCCGCTGGAGCCCGGAGCAGGTGGCCAGCCACCAGCGGGCCCTGGCCGGCATCGACGCCGCCAAGGACGCCGCCTTCGAGCGGATCGGCGAGCTGCTGCGCCGCGGCGTCGAGCCCAGGGAGACCGAGATCCAGCGGTTCCTGACCGACCGCTTCGCCGAGGCCGGCCTCACCTGCGATCACGCCCCCATCGTGGCGGTCAACGGCCACGCCGGCGACCCGCACTACGAGCCCTCCGAGCGGACGCCCACGCCCATCCGCAAGGGCGACCTCGTGCTCATCGACCTGTGGGCCCGCGGCACCGGCCCCGGCGACGTCTACGCCGACATCACCTGGATGGGCTTCTGCGGCGACCGGCCCGCGCCCAAGATGGACCAGATCTTCCGGATCGCCTCGGGGGCGCGCGACGTCGGGCTGGAGACGGTGGCGCTGGCGCACCGCGAGGGGCGCACGCTGGAGGGCTGGCAGGTGGACCGGGCGGTGCGCGACCACGTGGCGGCCATGGGCTTCGGCGACAAGTTCATCCACCGCACGGGCCACTCCATCGGCGTCAACGTCCACGGCGACGGCGCCAACCTCGACGACCTGGAGACGCACGACACCCGCAAGCTGGTCCACGGGCTGGCCTTCTCCATCGAGCCGGGCATCTACCTGCCCGAGGAGGGGATGGGCGTGCGCACCGAGATCGACGTCTTCCTCTCCGCCGAGGGGCCCAAGGTCTTCTCCAAGGTCCAGCAGGAGCTGGTCCACATCCCGGTGTCGGGCGCCGCGTGAGCGAGCTCGGCGGCTTCTCGCTGCCCGCCCCCCCGCCGCCGCCGCCCCGGGCCGCCGCCTCGGTGCTGTTCTGGCGCGACGGCCCTCGCGGACCGGAGGTCTACCTGGTCCGGCGCGGCGCCACCCAGCGCTTCGCCCCCGGCTTCACCGCCTTCCCCGGCGGGCGGCGCGACGAGGCGGACGGCGCGGTGCCGGTCGCCTCGCCGGGCGGGCTCGACCCGGCCGACCTGGCCTGCGCCGCGCGCGAGCTCTTCGAGGAGGCGGGCGTGCTGGTGGCCACCGGCGCGCCCCTGCCCGGCCCGGAGACGCTGGCGACGGCGCGGCGCGCCCTCCTGGCGGGCGAGGTCGGCTTCGCGGCGCTGCTGGCGCGCCACGGGCTCTCGGTGGACGGCGCCCGCTTCGAGGACGCCGGGCGCTGGGTCACCCCGGCCTTCTACCCGGTGCGCTTCGACGCCATCTCCTTCCTGTGCCGGGCCCGCCCCGAGGAGCGGCCCGAGGTCTGGGCCGGCGAGCTCGAGCACGGGACGTTCCTGGCGGCGCGCGACGCCCTCGAGGCGTGGCGGCGCGGCGACCTGCTCTTCCTCCCGCCCAACCTCTGGCCGGTGCGGGTGCTGGCGCGGGGCTCGCCGCCCGACGCCGGGGCGATGCGCCGCCCGGCGCCCGAGGCCTTCCGCATCGAGTACCAGGGCGGCCTGCTCCAGTCGCCGCTGCGCACCCCGACGCTGCCGCCCGCCACGCACACCAACGCCTGGCTGGTGGACCTGGGCGACGGCACCGCGGTGGTGGATCCCGGCTCGCCCTGGGCCGAGGAGCAGCGCAGCCTCGACGAGCGGCTGGCCACGCTGGCGGCCGAGGGGCGGCCGGCGCGCGAGGTCTGGCTGACGCACGGCCACGCCGATCACATCGGCGGCGTGGCCCTCCTGGCGGCGCGCGGCCTCACCGTGCGCGCCCACCCGGCCATCGCCCCGCGCCTGCCCGGCGTGCCCCTCCGGCCGCTCGCCGAGGGCGACCTGCTGGCCGGCCGCTGGCGCGTCCACGCCACGCCCGGCCACGCCCGCGACCACGTGGTCTACCTCGACGAGGCGACCGGCGCGCTCCTGGCGGGCGACATGCTCTCCACCCTCTCCACCGTGGTCATCGACCCGCCCGAGGGCGACATGGCCGAGTACGAGCGGCAGCTCGCCCGGCTGGCCAGCCTGCCCGTGCGCGCGCTCTACCCGGCCCACGGCCCGCCGGCCGCCCACGGCCGCGCCGCGCTGCGCGGCTACCTCGCCCACCGGGCCGAC
>JAJYAW010000329.1 GCA_021779335.1 Myxococcales bacterium
TCCTGGCGGCCCACCTGGCCAGCCTCGCCGCCGCCCCGGCCGCCGAGGAGCGTGCGCCGGCCGCCCCGCCCGCGCCGCGGGATCCCCGGGAGCTCCTGGAGGTGGCGCGGCGCCAGCGCGACCTGCCGGTGCTCCTCACGGCGGCGCCCGAGGCCGCCGCGGTCATCTTCGGGGTCCACCCGGACCTCGTCGAGGGCGCGCGCCGGGTGGCGGCGAGCCACCCGCACCTGGCCCGCGCCGCGGAGGGCGCATGGCGAGCGTGATCCGCCCCCGGGCCGGCCTGGCCGAGGCGGTGGTGGTCTGCGAGTGCTGGGCGCGCGACGGCCTGCAGTCGATGCCGGTGCTCGTCCCCACCGCGCAGAAGATCGAGATGATCGACCGCATCACCGCGGCGGGGTTCAAGAAGCTGGAGGTCACCTCCTTCTCCAACCCCAAGCTCCTGCCGCAGTTCGCCGACGCGGCCGAGGTGCTGCGCGGCATCCAGCGGCGGCCGGGCGTGTCCCACGTGGTGCTCATGCCCAACGAGCGCGGCTTCGACCGGCTCGAGGCCTGCCAGGGCGAGGGCCACGGCGCCGAGGAGATCATCCTCATGATCTCCTCGAGCGAGCGCCACAACCTGCTCAACTTCAGGATGTCGCACCCGGAGGCCATGGCCGAGCACGCCCGCATCATGCGGCGCTCCCACGCGCTCGGCATCAAGGTCATCGGCTGCGCCGGGACGGTCTACGGCTGCCCGGTGGCGGGCGACGTCCCCTACCGCGACGTGGCCAAGGTGGTGCGCTTCTACCTGGAGGAGGGGGCCCAGACCATCATGCTGGGGGACACCACCGGCATGGCCAACCCCCTCCAGGTGCGCCGCCGCCTCGCCGAGCTCCGCGCCGACTTCCCGCGCGCCGAGTTCATCGCCCACTTCCACGACACCCGCGGCACCGGGGTGGTCAACACCATCGCCGCGCTCGAGGAGGGGGTCCGCTACGTGGACACCTCCCTCGGCGCCATCGGGGGCCAGCCGGCCACCGGCGCCGCCAAGTACTCCGCCGGGTTCACCGGCAACGCCTGCACCGAGGACCTGGTGGCGCTGCTCGAGGAGATGGGGGTCCGGACCGGGGTCGACGTCCAGGCCATGATCGACGCCGGGGCCCGGGCCGAGGAGGTGCTGGGCCAGCGGCTCCGCTCCAACGTGGTCCGCGCCGGGCCGGTCATCCACGCCGAGTCGTCGCCGGCGAAGGAGCCCGGCGCGGCGGCGCGGCCGGCCTGAGCGCGCCCCCGCCTACCGGCTGGCGGTGACCTGCCGCAGGATGTCGAGCTCCTCGAGCGCCTTGCCGGCGCCGATGACCACCGCGGAGAGCGGGTCCTCGGCCAGGAAGACCGGCAGGCCGGTCTCCTCGCGCAGCAGCACGTCGAGGTTCTTGAGGAGCGCGCCGCCGCCGGCCAGCACGATGCCGCGGTCGGCGATGTCGCCGGCCAGCTCGGGCGGGGTCCGCTCCAGCGTCACCTTGACCGCCTCGACGATGCCGTTGACCGGCTCGGAGAGCGCCTCGCGGATCTCGCTGGAGCTGATGTTGAGGGTGCGCGGGACGCCGGCCACGAGGTCGCGCCCCTTCACGTCCATGTGGAGCTCCTCCTCGGTGGGGTAGGCGGTGCCGATCCCCATCTTGATGAGCTCGGCCGTGCGCTCGCCGATGAGCAGGTTGTACTTGCGCTTGATGTGCTGGATGATCGCCTCGTCCATCTTGTCGCCGGCGACGCGCACCGAGCGGCTGTAGACGATGCCGCCCAGCGAGATGACCGCGACGTCGGACGTGCCGCCGCCGATGTCGACGATCATGTTGCCGCTGGGCTCGGTGATGGGGAGCCCGGCGCCGATGGCCGCGGCCATGGGCTGCTCGATGAGGTAGACCTCGCGCGCCCCGGCGCTCTCGGCGGCCTCGCGCACGGCCCGCTTCTCCACCTCGGTGATGCCCGAGGGGATGCCGATGATGATGCGCGGCTTCACGAAGGAGCGCCGGTTGTGGGCGGTCTGGATGAAGTGGCGCAGCATGGCCGCCGTGACCTCGAAGTCGGCGATGACGCCGTCCTTCATGGGCCGGATGGCCACGATGTTGCCCGGCGTGCGGCCGAGCATCTCCTTGGCCTCCTTGCCGACCGCCAGCACCTTGCGGCCGCCGCGGGCGTCCTGCTGCACGGCCACCACGGAGGGCTCGTTGGAGACGATGCCCTCGCCGCGGACGTAGATGAGCGTGTTGGCCGTCCCGAGGTCGATGGCCAGATCTCGGGAGAGCATGTTGTGGAGCCAGTCGAGCACGGGGCCGGGACTCTAGCACGGCGGCCCGGGTGGACAACCCCGGACGCGCTGCGTCAGGGGGTGGTCGGGGAGGGGCTCGGCGAGGCCAGGTGGCGGTCCAGCCAGGCGAAGACCTCCTGGTAGAAGATCCGGGTGTTGCGGGGCTTCAGGACCCAGTGGTTCTCGTCCGGGAAGACGAGCAGGCGCGACTCGACGCCGCGCCGCTGCAGGGCCGTGAAGGTGGAGAGCCCCTGCGTCACCGCCACCCGGTAGTCGCGCTCGCCGTGGCTCACCAGGGTGGGAGTCTTCCAGTTCTTCACGAAGGTGCTCGGCGAGGAGCGGGCGTAGGCCTCCGGCCGCTCCCAGGGCGTCCCCTTCATCTCCCACTCCGGGAACCAGAGCTCCTCGGTGTCGGAGTAGGCGCTCGCCGTGTCGAAGTCGCCGGCGTGGGTGACCAGGCAGCGGAAGCGGTCGGTCTGCCCGTTGATCCAGTTCACCATGTAGCCGCCGTAGGAGGCGCCGGCGGCGCAGAGGCGGGCGCCGTCCGCCTCGCCCGAGGCGACGGCGGCGTCGGTGAGCGCCATGATGTCCTGGTACGGCCGGCCGCCCCAGTCGTCGCGGACGGCGTCTGTGTAGGCCTGGCCCCAGCCGGTGGAGCCGCGCGGGTTGGGCAGCACCACCGTGTAGCCGCGCGCCGCGTAGAGCTGCGGGTTCCAGCGGTAGCTCCAGCCGTCGGTCCAGGCGCCCTGCGGGCCGCCGTGGATGAGCACCACCGCGGGGTGGCGCTGGCCGGGCTGGTGGCCCGGCGGCGTGAGGAGCCAGCCGTGGATGGCGGCGCCGTCCTGGCCGGTCGCCTCCAGCCGCCGCAGCCGCCCGGGCTCGACGGCGTCGAGCACTGCGGCGCCGAAGCGGGTGCGGAAGGCGACCTCCAGCGGGCCCTGGCGGCGCGCCGGCGGCGAGAGGAGGGCCACCTCGGGCGGCGCGGCCATGGAGTCGACGAGCGCCACCGCCACCCGCCCGTCGCGCGAGGGGACCAGCGCCTCGAGGTGGCGCCCGGCCAGCAGGCGGGTGGTGCGCCCGGTGGCGGGGTCGAGCTCGTGCACCTCGACCGTCCCCGCCACCTCGGCGGTGAAGCGCAGGGCGCGGCCGCCGTCCGCCCACCAGAGCTGGTCGGGCGAGAGGTCGAGGGCGGCGGTCAGGTCGCGCTCGCCGCTGCCGTCGGCGGCGGCCAGCATGACGTGGCGCCGGTCGGACTCGTAGCCGGCCCGCGGCTGGCGCAGCCAGGCCAGCCGGCGGCCGTCCGGGGAGAGGCGGGGCGAGCCGTCCCAGCCCGGCGCGCGGGTGAGCTGGCGCGCGGCGCCGCCGGCGGCGGGCACCGCGAAGAGGTCGCCGTTGGTGGAGATGGCCTCCACCGGGTCCGTCACCGCCACGAAGTAGACGGTCCGGCCATCGGCCGACACCTCCACGTCGCCGATGCCCCCGCGGCTCACCGGGGGCGCGTCGCGGTCGCCCGGCGTGAGGTCCACGGCCGGGCCGCCGTCGGGGGGCAGCCGCAGCAGGTGGGCCCGCTTGCGGGTGCGCCATTCGTCCCAGTGGCGGAAGAGGAGCCGGTCGGCGCGGTAGGGCTGCCCCGCCGCCGCCGCGTCCGCCCGCTCGTTGCAGGCGAGCTCGGCGCCGCAGGCCGGGTCCACGTCGGCGACGACGAGCAGCGCGCCGTCGGGCGCCCAGCGGTACTCGCCGACGCCGCCCGGGACCTGGGCGGCCGGGGACGCCTCGCCGCCGTCGAGCGGCAGCAGCCAGAGCTGCGGAGCGCCGCAGCGCGCCGCCACGA
>JAJYAW010000330.1 GCA_021779335.1 Myxococcales bacterium
CGTCGGGGGCGGGGCCGGGCGGGCCAGGCGGCGGGAGAGCCGGGGCAGCGCCTCCGCCAGCCGGGGGACCGCGTCGGAGGTGACCGCGGCGGCGGCGCGGGCGCGAGACCGCTCCACCCGCTCGACGAGCCAGTCGTGGGCGCCGCGCCAGGGCGCCTGCAGCCGGTCGCGGGCGCCCTCCAGCCAGGCGAGCAGCACCTCGGCGTCGCGGGCCGGGCCGGTGAGGCGGGCGGCCTTGCGGAGCCGGCGGCGCTGCCTCTCCCGCAGGGCGTCGCCGAGGAGGGGCGAGAGCGCCCGCAGGGTGGAGCGCAGGCGGCGCAGCGCGACGCGCAGGTCGTGGAGCGCCTCGGCGTCGGCCGGGTCGGCGACGCGGGCCGCCGCCTCCTCGACGTCGGCGCAGCGGGCCAGGGCCAGCACCCGGGCGCCGGCGGCGGGGGGGCCATCGAGCAGCTCGGGGTCGAGGCGCATGCCCCGAGGCTAGCCCTTCAGGCACTCGCTCATGAACTTCTTGCGCTCCTCGCCCTTCTTGCCGGCCGCCTTCTCGTTGCACTCCTTCATCCGGTTCTGCTGCGCGTTGCCGGCCGGCTTCTCGTCCTCGCCCTTGAGGCACTTCGACATGAAGGCCTTCCGGTCCTCGCCCTTCATCCCCACCGCCTTGGCGTTGCAGGTCTTCATGCGGCCCTGCTGGGCGTTCTCCGCGCCCAGGGCGGGGGCGGCGAGGGCGAGGCAGAGGACTGCGGCGGCCAGGTGGCGGATCATGGGGTGACTCCCGGTGAGGGTGTGCACCCATCCTACTTCAGTGCCCGTGCCGGATGAAGCGCAGGGCCCACATGAGGGCCAGGCCGGCCAGCAAGGCGCCGGTGAGGCGCCACTTGGAGCCGCCGCGCCGGTGCAGGTCGGGGAGGATGTCGGAGAGGGAGAGGTGCAGGAAGGTGCCGCCGCTGAAGGCCAGGGCGTAGGCGGTGAACCGCTCCATGGGCACGAGGTCCCGCGCCAGCAGGTAGACGCCCGCGCCGAGCGGCACCATGAGCGCGAAGAAGGCGTTCATCCAGAGCGCCTTGAGCCGGCCGTACCCCTCGGAGCGGAGGATGGCCGAGAGGGAGAAGGAGGAGGGGATCTTGTGGGCCAGGATGGCGATGAAGACCAGCAGCCCCAGCCCCGCCTCGTGGTTGGCGGCGCCGAGCGCGAAGCCGTCCACCATCGTGTGGATCGACATGCCCACCCAGGCGGCCAGCCCCAGGGTGTGGACCTCGCACCCGGCCTCGTCGCCGTGGACGTGGCCGGGGTGGCCGTGGTCGTGCGGCTGCAGCACGGCGGCGGTGGCGAGGGCGTGGTTCATCCCCGGCTCGCCGCAGATGTGGATGAGGACGAACCGCTCCAGCAGGTAGAGCGCCAGGAAGCCCGCCAGCGCCCAGGGGAGGGTGGCCGCGCCGCCCTGCTCCACCGCCTCCGGCAGCATGTGGAAGAAGCTGGCCCCCAGCATGACGCCGCCGGAGAAGGAGAGGAGCAGATCGCTGCGGCGCTTGGGCCCCACCAGCGGCAGGACACCGCCGGCCACGGCGCCCGCCAGGATGGCCAGCGTGAAGAGGAGCAGCGACTGGAGCTCGGTCATTCGTCCTCGCCCGCGTCGTCGGCCGGGTGGAAGCCGGCGTCGACCTCGAAGGGCTGGTCCGGCGGGAAGTGGAGGTCGATGAGCGCCGCCACGTCGGCGGCGGTGACCAGGCGGACCGCCTCGCGACGGAAGGCGACGCCGCCGCGGCGGCCGCGGGTGTACCAGAGCAGGTGCTTGCGCAGCTCCTTCACCGAGAGCCGCTCGGTCTCCTCGAGCGGCTGCGCCGGGTGCTGGCGGGCCCGGTGCTCGATCTGCATGGCCACGTGGCGGAGCACCGTCTCGCGCCACGCCTCGCGGGTGGGCGGCGGCGGGGCCGGGCGGCCCGCCTCGGCGGCCGCGAGCTCCCGGAAGATCCACGGGTTGCCGCAGGCGCCGCGCGCCACCAGCACGGCGTCGCAGCCGGTCTCGGCGCGCATGCGGAGGGCGTCGGCCGCGGTCCAGACGTCGCCCGAGCCCAGCACCGGGATGGAGACCGCCGCCTTGACCGCGCCGATGAGGTCCCAGCGGGCCCGGCCGGAGTAGCCCTGGGCGCGGGTGCGCCCGTGCAGGGCCACGGCCGCGGCCCCGGCCTGCTCGGCCGCCTGCGCCACCGCCACGCAGTTCACCAGGCCGTCGTCCCAGCCCGTCCGGATCTTGATGGTGACCGGCACGCCCGGCACCGCCGCCGCCACCGCCCGCACCGCCGCCGTCACCGCCGCCGGGTCCCGCGCCAGCGCCGCGCCCGCCCCCGAGCCGCACACCTTCTTGACCGGGCAGGCCATGTTGAGGTCGACGAGGCCGGCCCCGGCCGCCACCGCCGCCACCGCGCCGCGCGCCAGCACCTCCGGCTCGGCGGCGAAGATCTGGACGGCGAAGGGGATCTCCGACGGGTCGCGGTCGAGGTAGCTCAGCGTCTGGGCCGTGCCGTGGATGAGCCCGTGGGCGCTCACCATCTCCGTGTAGGCGAAGGCCGCACCCATCTCGCGGCAGAGGGCGCGGAAGGGCCGATCCGAGACGCCGGCGAGCGGCGCCAGGAAGTAGCGGCCTGCGAAGGTGTATGGCCCAATGCGCATGGGTGGGTCGGCGGCGAGTTCCTAGCACGCTGGCTGCGCCGCGGGCACCCCCCCGGATTTCCCTCGAGCCGCCGGTTCCGGTAGGTTGGAGAGTCGATGCGCCGCAAGCTGCCAGCCGCCGCTCTCGCCGCCCTCCTCGCCACCCCTGCCCTCGCGGTGTCGCCCGCCGACACCGCCGGAGCCGCGGCCGTGGTGGCCACGGCCACGGCCACCGGGGCCGTCGGCCCAGACGCCCGTGCGCCGGGGCCGTCCGACCCCGCCACCGCGGGCGCCGCCGTCCCCGCCGCCCCGGAGGCCCCCGAGACCGGCCCGCAGGGCGCCGAGATCGACCAGCAGTCGGCCGAGCTCGAGGCCATGCGCGAGGCGGAGCGGGCCGCCAACGTGCAGGAGGCCCCCTCCCTCGAGTCCAGGGCCGCCGAGTCGGCCGAGGGGCTCGGGCTCGGATCGCCGCTGCGCCAGCGGCTCGAGGAGGCGCTGTCGCAGGACGTGACGCCGCCCCGCAGCGAGGAGCGCGGCCGCATCGCCCTCCTGCCGGAGCTGGACCACGGCGAGCCGCAGCTGGAGGCCGAGTACGACATCCCGGTGGACGTGAACGACTCGGTGGTGAGCTACATCCGCTTCTTCCAGTCGCCTCAGGTGCGCCCCCACTTCGTCAAGTGGCTGGGGCGCTCCCACCGCTACCTGGAGCGCTACCGGCAGATCCTCCGCGAGGAGGGGCTGCCGGAGGACACCGTCTACCTCGCCATGATCGAGAGCGGCTTCGCCAACTTCGCCCAGAGCCGGGCCAGGGCCGTCGGGCCGTGGCAGTTCATCGCCTCCACCGGCCGGCTCTTCGGGCTCCGCCAGGACTTCTGGGTGGACGAGCGGCGCGATCCGGAGAAGAGCGCCCGCGCCGCCGCGCGCTACCTGAAGGAGCTGAAGGAGCAGACCGGCGACTGGCGGCTCGCCTGGGCCGGCTACAACGCCGGCGCCGGCACCATCTTCCGGGCCAAGTCCAAGGGGTACCAGGACTTCTGGGCCATGGCCGAGACCAAGGGGCGCCGCATCCTGCGCGCCGAGACCAAGGGCTACGTGCCCAAGCTCATGGCGGCCGCCATCGTCTCCAAGCACCCGGAGGCCTTCGGCTTCATGCCCGACGAGATCGAGCCGGAGCGCTGGCCCGACTCCGTGGAGGTGAAGGTGGAGGAGGCGGCGCCGCTGGCCGCGGTGGCCAAGGCCGCCGGCGTGCCGGAGCAGGTGCTGGTGGACCTGAACCCGGAGCTGCGCCGGGCCTGCACGCCGCCGCGCCCCTACCTGCTCAAGCTGCCGCGCGAGGCGGCCCCGGCCTTCGCCGCCGCCTGGCCGGAGCTGGCCCCCAAGGTGCGCACCACCTTCGACGGCCACGTCGTCCGGCGCGGCGAGACGCTCTCCGGCATCGCGGCCAGCTTCGGCGTGCCGTTGCAGGGCAT
>JAJYAW010000331.1 GCA_021779335.1 Myxococcales bacterium
GCGCCTGCTCACCGGGGAGAGCCGGGGCGTGCTGGGGGTGGCCCGTCGCTCCCTGCGGCCGTGATGGGCCGCTGAGGGGCGCTGGGCGGGTCGGCGGCCAGCGTTCCCGGCGCCCCCACAGGGGCGCGTGAGCAGCCATCTCGGGGCGACAGCGTTCGCTGACCACCCCGGACGTGTATCCAAGACGGGTGTCACCAGGCGCTTCGCTCCATTTCGAGGATGCCGCGGTCTAGTGTCGCAGGCCCACGGAGAAGCCTGGAGAGCCACGTCTTGAGAACGCGCGCCGCATGCCGCCCCGCTTCGCTGCCTCTCGTCCTGCTCTTCCTCTCCTCGGCGGCCTGCAGCGGCCAGGGGCGAGACCCCAACGCCATCACGGCCCCCACCGCGGCGACCCACCGGGCGTTCCCCATCGCCGAAGGGCCGCACGCCGTCGACTGCGCCGCCTGCCACGGCACCTTCGCGTCCTTCGCGCAGTTCGACTGCCTGGGGTGCCACTCGACGGCGGCCGCGGCCGCGGTCCACACGACGACGACCGGCTACGCCGACACCAGCGCCGCCTGCCTCGGCTGCCACGCCAACCCGACGGCCCACCCGTTCGACCACGCCGGCGTCACCACCTGCGCCGGCTGCCACGACGCGGGCGGCTTCTACCCCGCGCTCCCCAAGGCCGGCTTCACCCATCCGGCCACCAGCGGCGAGGACTGCAGCAAGTGCCACACCAACACCACCTGGACCAGCGCCGAGCGGCCCGCCGGGGTCGTCGCCGATCCGCTCCGCGCCGTCACCCTGACCGCGCTCGTGCCGCGCTACTCGGGCACCTCCGTGGTGGCCCTCAGCCCCCAGCCGGAGACGCTGCCGATGGGGATGGACCACGCCACCACCCAGGTCCCGCTGAGCGGGGTGGCCTGCTCCACCTGCCACGCCGACCAGGGCGCCGGCGTCTTCTATCCCGGCCGGCTCCACTCCTCGCTCGCCAACCTCGGCGTGGCGCAGCCGACGGCGTGCTCGGACTGCCACGCCGCCTCCGCACCCACCGGGTTCGTGGGCCCGGTGGCGGCCAGCCCGGCGCGCACGCCGCCCTCGGGCGAGATGAAGCACGACGCCGTCCTCTGGTCCTCGGGCGCCCCCACCACCACCAGGGCGGTGACCGCCGACTGCGGGGTGTGCCACGCCAGCCCGTCGGCGGCGCTGCAGGCGACCTGGGCGACCGGGGCCTCGGGCACCTCGCCGGCCCGCTTCCACGCCGCGCTCACGGCGGCGGCGCGGCCGCAGCCGGCCTCCTGCCTCGACTGCCACGCCAACGGGCGGCCCGTCGCGCCCCTGACCTCGAGCACCGCCGCGCTGCGCGCCGGGCTCACCTTCGACCACGCCGCCGCGGCGGCCAAGGGCGACTGCGCGGCCTGCCACGCCGCCACCGCGACCTCCTGGGCGGGCGGCCGCTTCCACCTGGCCGGGAGCGCCACGCCCACCTCCTGCCTGCCGTGCCACGACGGCGAGCGGCCCACCTCCGCCGCGGGCTGGAGCAGCCCCGGCTACGCGGCGGCGCCCTTCGACTACGGCACCAACCCGGCGGGCGTCACCCACGGTGATGGCCAGGACTGCGCGGTGTGCCACGCCGGGCCGGGCGCCGGCGGCGCGTGGGGCGGCACGCAGACCTGGGCGGGGGGGAAGTTCACGCACGGCCCGGCCACCGTCGCGGCGGACACCTGCATCGTCTGCCACGCGTCGCAGCGGCCGGACCTGGTGCTGGGGGCCGCGCAGGCCGCCGCCGCGCTGGGCGGCTTCGACCACTCGGCCAGCAGCAGCGGCGACTGCATCGGGTGCCACCAGGCCACCGTCGCCGCCGGGAGCTACGTGAACTACGACGCCCCCGGCGGCGGCTTCCCGGGCGGCGACTGGAAGGGCGGGGCGGCCTACCCCGGCAGCACGCTGGTCACCGCCCCCGACCAGTTCGTGACCGTCACCGCGCTGTCGCTCGTGCGGGCCTCGCCGGGCGCGCTGGTGACCGGCATGACCTCCACCCAGGCCACCCTCACCAACGCCATGCTCCACACCTCCGCCGCCGTCCCGCCGCAGCTCAGCCCAGGCCCGGCCAGCGCGCCCGACCTGACCACCTGCTGGCACTGCCACACCCACGACGCGACGGGGCGGGTCACCTCCTACGCCGGCGGGCAGTACCACGCCTCCCTCGACCACTACGCCGCCACGGTGGGCGGCGCGGTCACGCCGCTGCCGCAGCCGACCGGCCGGTGCCTGGACTGCCACGCCCAGATGCACCCGGTCGGCGTCGTCGAGCTGGCGGCCTCGGATCTGCAGCCGATGGACCACGCCGCCCTCTTCACCGGCACGGTCACCATCGCCGGCCAGACGGTGGCCGGCGTGGCCGGCCTCGACTGCTCCACCTGCCACCGGCGGCCCGGCGACAGGTGGAGCGACGGCGCCTTCCACGCCAGCATCGGCGCCGCCGTCCCGGCCGACTGCACCGCCTGCCACTACCCGCTCATGGCCGACGCGCCCCGCGCCGACGTGGCGAGCGGGACGTCCTTCGTCATGGCCCACGCCTCCGGGCAGCTCGCGTTCCAGGCCTGCTCCACCTGCCACGCGAGCGCCCTGGCGGGGAGCACGACCTCGCCCGTCGCGGCGACCGCCTGGAAGCCGGGCGCCTTCCACGCCAGCGTGGCGGCCCAGCCGACCGCCTGCCTCGACTGCCACGCCGTCTCGGAGCCGCCCCCGGGCAGCCCCACCCAGAGCAGCGTCACCTACGCGCTGGCGGCCGGGGGCACCGCCAGCAACGCCGGCCAGTGGATGAACCACGGCGCCATCACGGTGGTGGGCAAGGACTGCGCCGCCTGCCACGCGGCCGACGCCCGGAGCGCGGGGAGCGCCTGGAGCAAGGCCGACCTCTTCCACGCCGTGGTGCCCGCGCCGGCCACCTGCCGGGAGTGCCACGGGCTCACCAACGGCGGGGGCGCGGTGGCCGGCACCGGCAACAACCTCCCGGCCGGGCTCACCAGCGCCTCGATGGTGACCTCGGCCGCCGCCGATCCGCTCACCGGCATCCCGGCGGGCACCAGGGACCAGATCCTGCACGCCGACGTCAACGTCGGCGCCCAGGACTGCGCCCGCTGCCACACCCAGGCCGGCCAGTCCACGGCGCCGGGGATCCAGGGGGCGGAGTGGGCGCAGGCCCGCTTCCACGCCAGCCTCTCGCCGGCCATCCCCCTCGTGATGAACGGCACCACCGGGCGCTGCAGCAACTGCCACCTCAACGTGAAGCCCGGGCCCGGCATCACCGCCCAGGACCACGCCGCCTTCAGCGCCGTCGCCGGGACGCAGGACTGCAGCGCCTGCCACTCCTGGCCCGGGACCGGCAGCGCCGCCGCGCCCAACTGGCTGGGCGCCACCGCCATGCCCCAGTTCATCGCGGTGGGCGGCTTCGCCATCCCGCAGCCGCCGGCCGCCGTCGCCACCACGCAGCAGGGCATCGCCAGCCTGCCCCACCCCACCGTCGCCACCGGCACGTCCTGCGCCACCTGCCACACCGGCGGCGTGGGCGGGAAGGGGGCCGTCGGCTACGACCACGCCTCCGCGCTCATCAACGCCAACTGCTCCTCCTGCCACGAGGCGGGCAGCGACCTGCTGGGCACGCCGTGGAACCTCGCCACCACGCAGGGCGCCGGGGCGGGCGACACCCGCCCCTACACCCTCACCACCATCGTGGCGACGCGGGGCAGCAGCGCTGACCGGTGCACCATCACGCTGCCCAACCACTTCTTCGCGGTGGACTGCGCCGAGTGCCACGCCGTGCCGGCCGGCAACGGCGCGGTGACCACCGGCGCCGCCTACGCGAGCGCCTGGTTCTTCCCCCACACGCAGTCGAAGATGGCCAACCCCTCGACGTGCAACCTGTGCCACGTCGGCCAGAACTGCGCGAAGTAGGTCGCGGCCAGGGGGCGCCGGCCGCCGGGGGGCCGCCCCGGCGGGCCGCCCCGCGTGCTAGATCGGCGACCATGCGCCGAGTCCTCCCCGCCCTCACCGCCGCCGCGCTGGTCGCCATCGGGCTGGCCGCCTGGCGCATCCTGGGCGACGACGGCCCGGCCGGCCCCCCGC
>JAJYAW010000332.1 GCA_021779335.1 Myxococcales bacterium
GCCAAGAAGGGGCTGGCGCTGGAGGCCGACGGCGGCACCCTCTTCCTCGACGAGCTCGGCGAGCTGCCGCTGCCGCTGCAGGTGAAGCTGCTGCGCTTCCTCCAGGAGGGGGAGGTGCGGCCGGTGGGCGAGAACCGGGCCGTCCAGGTGGACGTGCGGGTGGTGGCCGCCACCGCCCGCGACCTGGGCGCCGCGGTCAAGGCCGGCCAGTTCCGCGAGGACCTCTACTGGCGGCTGGCGGTGCTGGAGGTGCGGCTGCCGCCGCTGCGCGAGCGGCCCGAGGACGTGGAGCCGCTGGCGCGCCACTTCCTGGCCCGCTTCGCCCCCTTGCGCCCGGAGCTGGCCGGGCTGCGCTTCACGCCGGAGGCGCTGGAGGCGCTCCGGGCCCACCGCTGGCCCGGCAACGTGCGGGAGCTCATGCACGCGGTGGAGCGGGCGGTGGTGCTGGCCGACGGGCCGGCCATCGGCGAGGAGGAGCTGCCCGAGCAGGTCCGCAGCCCGGCCCCCGGGCCGGCCGGGCCCGGCGCGCCGGGCGACCTCTCGGTGAAGCGGGGGCTGCGGGCCCTGGAGGAGCGGCTCATCCGCGAGGCGCTGGCCCGCACCATGGGGAACCGCAGCCGGGCCGCCGAGCTGCTGGAGCTCTCCTACCGGGCGCTCCTCTACAAGATCAAGGACTACGGGGTCGAGTAGGGCCGCCCGCAGGTGGCCGCGGCATCGGACTTCCATCGCCGGACGGCTCAAGACGCATCATGAGCTATCACGGACGCATCAAACGCCTACATCGGGCCGATATCGCGCCCGGCCGCTTTCTTGATCCCAGCGTGAACGATCGCGTAGCGTGACCCCCGCATGGCTCCCCGTCCCCAGAAGAGCGCCGCGAGCGTCGAGGTGTCGCGCCGCGCGCCCAACAACGTGGCGCGGCTCCGCGAGGAGCAGCTGCTCACCAAGGCCGAGCTGGCCCGCAAGGCCGGCCTCTCGCCGCTCACGGTCGCGCGCATCGAGTCCGGCCAGGAGTGCCGCGTGGATACCAAGCGGAAGATCATCCTGGCGCTGGGGCTCACCCCCACCGACCGGGCCAAGGTGTTCGGCAGCGGGAAGAGGGGAGGGCGGCCCTAATGGCGAAGAGCAAGCTCGCCGTCGGCCTGGACATCGGCTCCTCCGGGGTCAAGCTCGTCCAGCTCAAGGAGCGCAAGGGCGGCTACGCGCTGCTCTCCTTCGGCGCGGCGCCGCTGCCGCCGGAGGCCATCGTGGACGGCGCGCTCATGAACTCCGCCGCCATCGTCTCGGCCATCCAGGAGCTCCTGGCGCAGCAGAAGGTGAAGACCAAGGAGGTGGCCATCGGGGTGCGCGGCCACTCGGTCATCATCAAGAAGATCCAGCTGCCGCGCATGACGCAGGAGGAGCTCGACGAGTCCATCCAGTGGGAGGCGGAGCAGTACATCCCCTTCGACGTGAAGGACGTCAACATCGACACCCAGATCCTGACGCCGGAGGGGGACGCCGCCGGCCAGATGGACGTCCTGCTGGTGGCGGCCAAGAAGGACATGATCAACGACTACACGTCGGTGTGCGCCGAGGCCGGCCTGACCGCCACCGTGGTCGACGTGGACGCCTTCGCGGTGCAGAACGCCTACGAGGCCAACTACGAGCTGGGCGCCGCCGAGACGGTGGTGCTCATCAACGTGGGCGCGGCGGTGGCCAACATCAACATCCTGGCCAGGGGCGTCACCACCTTCACGCGCGACATCACCATGGGCGGCAACGCCTTCACCGAGGAGATCCAGAAGCAGCTCAACATCTCCTACGACGAGGCCGAGGCGCTCAAGGTGGGCGGCCAGGGCGAGACCGACGCGGTGGTGCCGCAGGAGGTGGAGCGGGTCATCCAGGGCGTGGCGGAGCAGCTGGCCGGCGAGATCCAGCGCTCCCTCGACTTCTACGCCGCCACCGCCGCCGACAGCCGCATCGCCCGCATCTACCTGTCGGGCGGGACGGCGCGCATCCCGGCCCTCTTCAAGGTCATCGAGGCGCGGGCCGGGGTCCCGGTGGAGATCCTGAACCCGTTCAAGAACATCGAGGTCGACAACCGCAAGTTCGATCCGGCCGTCATCCTGGCCGCCGCGCCCAGCGCCGCGGTCGGGGTCGGGCTCGCGCTGCGCCGCCCCGGGGACAAGTGACCATGGTCCGGATCAACCTCCTCCCAGTCCGGGTCTCGAAGAAGAAGGAGGCGGGCACGCAGCAGCTCGCCATCTTCGCCGTCATCCTGGTGGCCGGCCTGCTGGGCAACTACCTGTGGCAGGGCAGCCGGGCCGCCGATCTCAAGCAGCGCCAGGCCAAGCTGGCCCGCACCAAGGACGACATCGCCCAGCTGGAGCGGATCATCGGCGAGGTCCGCAACATCAAGGCCCAGCAGCAGGAGCTGCAGCAGAAGCTCGACGTGCTGGAGCGGCTCAAGGCCGGCCGCAGCGGCCCGGTGCGGGTGCTCGACGAGGTGGCCACCATCACGCCGCGGCAGCTCTGGCTCACCAAGATGGCGGAGAAGGGCGGCGCGGTGAGCTTCACCGGCACGGCCCTCTCCATCGACGACGTCTCCAGCTTCATGACGGCCCTCAAGGCCTCCAAGCACTTCAGCAAGGTGGAGCTCAAGAAGACCGCCGCGGTGGCCCCGCCCGCCGGCGCCGGCCAGGGCGTGGAGCGGCTGGTGACCTTCGAGATCAACGCCGCGGTCCAGTACGCCCCGGGCGCCGGCGCGGCCGGGGCCACCGGCGCGGGCGGCGCGGCGCCGAAGGGCAAGGGGTAGCGCCATGGAGAAGCTCATCGAGCGGATCGCGAAGGCGCCCCTGGGCGCGAAGCTCGGGGTGGTGGCCGGGGTCCTCGTCGCCATCACCGCCCTCAACTACTTCGTCATGGCCATCCCCTACGGCGACCCCATCAGCGACCTGGAGGCCAAGGCCAAGAAGGTCACCGCCGAGCAGGAGAGGCTGGACCGGGACTACATCGAGAAGACGGCCATCGCCAACGATCTCAACCGCTTCCGCAAGGAGAAGGAGCTGCTGGAGCAGCGGCTCGACGAGGCGCTGGCCGAGCTGCCCGAGGACAAGAAGATCGACGAGCTGCTGCAGCTCTTCCAGGACCGCGCCCAGAAGGCCGGCCTGGAGATCAACACCATCGAGCCGCAGCCCGAGAAGCCGGAGGGGTTCTACGCCCGCATCCCCATCCCCATGACCGTGACCGGCAGCTTCCACGAGATCGCCACCTTCTTCGACGCCCTGAGCCGGCTGCGCCGCATCGTCAACGTGAGCGACATCACCCTCGACTCGCCCAAGGACGTGAAGGGCAAGGTGGTGGTGAGCGCCAAGTTCCTGGTCACCACCTTCATGTTCCTCGACCCCAAGGCCGCCAAGGCCGCCGCGGCGGGCAAGAAGGGAGGGGCCAAGTGACCGCCCCCCGCCTGGCGCTCCTGGCCGCCCTGGCCGCCTCGGCCGCGCTGGCCGGCTGCGGCGACAAGCCGAAGCCGTCCCCGGCACCGCTCAAGGTCGCCGCCGCCGCTCCGGCCGCCGCCAAGCCGCCCGCGGAGGCCGACGCCAAGAAGCCGGCCGAGCCCGAGTGGTCCTACTCCTCGGCCGGCAAGCGCGACCCGTTCCGCAGCTTCCTGGCGGAGGCCCGCAGCGCCGGCAAGCTGCTCGACACCCGCTGCGCCACGCCGCTCGGCCGCTTCGAGCTGGAGCAGCTCAAGCTGGTGGCCGTGGTGACCGGCCTGGAGGACCCCGTCGCCATGGTCCAGGCCCCCAACGGCGCCGGCTACACGGTGCGGCGCGGCGCCTGCATCGGCAAGAACGGCGGCACCGTCACGGCCGTCCGCACCGGCGAGATCGTGGTGTCCGAGTGGGCCATCCGCGCCGACGGGACCCGGGATCGCACGCAGACCGTCCTCTCCCTCCCCAAGCGGGAGCCGCTCAACCTCGAGGAAACGCCATGATCAACCACCTCAAGCGCCTCGCTGGCCTGTCGCTCGCCGGCGCCCTCGCGGTCGGCGGCCCGGCGCGCGCGGCCGAGCCCAACGCCATCCAGGCCATCGACGTCGCCGAGCGCGGCGGCG
>JAJYAW010000333.1 GCA_021779335.1 Myxococcales bacterium
GCTCGCCCGCGGCCGGCTGGTCGCCCCCGCCCGGGTCCCGCGCCGTGGACCGCGCCGGCTCGGCCGGGCTCCGCTCCAGCCCCTCTGCGGTCTGCAAGCCGGCGCTCCAGGCCTCGGCCGCCGTGGCGTAGCGCCGGCCGTGCCGGAGCCCGTCCACGCTCACGGACCAGCCTCCGTCCGCCGGGATGAGCCTCACGATGTGCCGTCCCACGTCGTAGCGGTGCTGCTCCGCCCGGTTCCGATCGCGCCGCTCGTCCATCCGCTCGCCTCGTCTCATCGCCTTCGAGCCCTCGTCTCCCCGGCGGGAAGAGTCGCCACGGCGGGCGCGCTCCGGAAGCACCCCGAACGTGCTTTGGCGCCCCGCGCCGGCCCCGGACGTGCGCCCCGGTCTCAGTCCTGCTGCCGTCCAGGTACCCGTCCAGAGTCATCGCGGGGGGGCTTCAACTTCCACTTGGGGTGAGTCACAGACCGTCACATCTGGGACCGAGGACGCCAGGAGGGTGTATCCACGCCGGACGGACGCAGTTTCACGCGCATTTGACCTCGACGCGTCCCACGGAGCGGCGACGCGACCGCCGCTGTACCGAGTGCGCGGGGCACCTCGCGGGGCTTGGCGCTGTTGCGTCGTCGTCTCATTCTTGGCGGAACCGAGCAGAAGGCCCCGGTCGTCGCCGGTGCCGCGCCATTCACGAGTGGAGGCTCATCGCTCATGCGCTTCATGAACCGCCGTACGCTGATCGCATTCTCCCTGGCCCTCTTCACGACGCCCGCGCTCGCCCAGTCCTTCCGGGTGCAGTGCCCGGAGGTCACCTCGCTCCACCCCGGCCTGTGCACGGGCGGCAGCAACGCCGGCAAGGCCTGCACCGCGGCCACCGACTGCCCCGGCGCCGGCGCCAGCTGCGACCCGGACCCGAGCCATCCAGGGCAGATCATGTGCCAGCACGTCGGCGGGGGCGACGGCTACGCCACCATGGGCGACGGCCACCAGATCTACCTCTTCGCCTTCAGCCCGCTCTCCGGCCTGGCGGACCTCGAGAAGGGGCTGCCTGGCACGGAGCCGGCCAAGGTCTTCAACGCCGGCTACACGGGCCCGAACTACTCGACGGCGGGGCTCGGCACCTGCAGCGGGGGGACCAACCCGCTGGCGCCCACCCAGGCGACCTGCCGCGTCATCACCGACTGCCCGGACAGCACGACCGCCGGCGTGGTCTGCCAGCTCCCCGCCGGCACCGACGTCGCGGCGAGTGCCAGCAACGGTGCCGTCACCGAGCCGGCCGGCATCATGGACATGGGGGTGCTCGCCGGGAACGCGCCGGCGCCGCTCATCGCCATCGACGAGGACGACGAGCTCTTCCTGACCCTGAGCAACCCCGGCATGATCATGCGGCCGGACCTCTTCGAGCAGCACACCATCCACTTCCACGGCTACCCGAACGCCTCGTCCTTCTTCGACGGCGTGCCGGACGCCTCCGTCGCCATCAACATCGCCGGCAGCTTCACCTACTACTACACGGCCCCGGACGCCGGGACCTACTTCTGGCACTGCCACATCACGCCGCCCGAGCACCTGCAGATGGGCATGGTGGGGCAGCTCTACGTCCGGCCGCGCCAGGACCGGGTCCCGGCCACCGCCGATCTCGGCGTGGCGCTGCTGGCCGCCAACAAGCGGGCCGCGGTGGACCCCGCCGCGACCGGCCGCTCCTGCAGCGATCTCCTCTGCACCGGCCAGACCCCGCTGCCGGCCGGCGCCGCGGCCAGCGGGGCCACCGGCGTCACCGGCGGCGCCAAGTACGCCTACAACGACGGCGACGGCTCCACCCGCTACGACGTCGAGTACCCGATCCAGATGATGGGGTTCGACCCCAACTTCCACTACGTCGGCATGACCTTCAACCCGGAGGCCTTCGCCGACATGAAGGACAAGTACTTCCTCCTGAGCGGGCGCAGCTACCCGGACACCGTCACGCCCGGCCCCATCTCCACCGTCGCCGCCGACGGCGTGGCGCGCCCGTCGCAGCCGCTGCCCAGCCTCATCACCATCAGCAAGTCCGCCGGCCAGACGCGCGCGCTGCTGCGCCTGTCGGACCTGAGCGTCACCGAGCACGTCACGCTCGCGACCATCGGCGTCCCCATGCGGGTCATCGCCCAGAACGCCCGCCTGCTGCGAGACCTGGCCGGCGGCGACACCACCTACCTGACCAACTCGATCACCATGGGCGGCGGCGAGTCGGCCGACGTGATCCTCGACGTGAGCGATCCGCGCTACCAGCCCGGTCAGACCTTCTTCCTCTACAGCACCAACCTCGATCACCTCTCGAACGACGCCGAGAACTTCGGCGGGATGATGACCGAGATCCGGATCAACTAGGAGAGCCGACCATGACGCCTACCACGAAGCCGTGCTGCGGCACGGTGCTGGGACTCCTCACGCTCGCGGCCAGCCTGGCGGTGGCGCCGGTGGCGCGCGCCGCGGTGCCGGGCATCACCGGACCCGCCTTCAGCCTGGTGGCCGCGGACGGCTACACCAGCCAGCCGGACGGCGCCTCCATCTACACCTGGGGCTACGGCTGCGATCCGGCGGCCGCCGCGCCCGGGTTCGCGCCGTTCCCGGGCGGCTGCCCCTCCATGCAGCTGCCCGGGCCGACCCTCATCGTGACCGAGGGGCAGACGGTCGCGGTGACGCTCAAGAATGCCCTGCCGCCCGCGGCCGGCAACACCTCGATCCTCTTCCCGGGGTTCCAGGTCACCACCAGCGGCGGCGTGGCCGGCCGCTACACGCAGGAGGCCGCGCCGGGGGCGCCCGTCACGTACACCTTCGACACCACCGGCAAGGCCGGCACCCACGCCTACTACAGCGGCACGCAGGCCGACCTGCAGATCGAGATGGGGCTCTTCGGGGCGCTCATCGTGCTGCCGGCGACGGCGCAGGCCGGCTGCACCCAGGGGCCCTACTCGCTGGCGTCCTCGGCCTACGACCACCCGTCCACCTGCTACGACCGCGAGTACATGTTCCAGCTCAGCGAGATGGACTCGCGCATCCACGACGCGGCGCTGGCGCAGGTGCAGGCCTGCCCGGTGGGGCCCTGCACGCCCATCGCGGTGATCAGCGAGCCATATCGGCCGAACTACTACCTGCTGAACGGCCGCTCCATGCCCGACGACATGGACACCTCCTACTCACCCGGCTACGTCCACCAGCCCTACAACGCCAACCCGCACATGCACCCGGGCGAGAAGCTCCTGATGCGGATCATCGGCCAGGGGCGCTGGCAGCACCCCTTCCACTTCCACGGCAACCACGCCCGGGTCCTGGCGCGCGACGGCAACCTCATCCTGAGCGCCGTCGCCCCCGCCGCGGGCGCGCCGGCGGCGCTGGCCGGGCCGCTGCTCTTCACCACGCCCAGCGTCTCGGGCCAGACGCAGGACCAGATCTTCACCTGGTCCGGCAAGGGGCTGAACTGGGACGTCTACAACCACCACCCCGGCGACGGCAGCGTCTGCACGCCCGACGCCAGCGGCTTCAACTCGGTGGTGGGGAGCCCGAACTACGGCGAGTGGTGCGCCGATCACCTGAAGCCCATCCCGGTGACGCCGCCGGATCCGAACATCGTGGCCATCGGCCAGTGGTACGGCGGCACGCCCTACCTCGGCATCCAGTCCACCGGCGCCTTCACCGCCACCAACGAGCCGCCCGGCACCCTCAACCAGAACCCGGAGGCCGGCTACGCGTACATGTGGCACTCGCACAACGAGCGCGAGATCACGACGAACGACGTCTTCCCGGGCGGGATGATGGCGATGCTGCTGATCGATCCGCCCGCCTGGGTCATCGATGAGAGGCTCTAACGCGCAACGCAGGACGGAGAACCCCCCCATGGCTTCCAATCTCTCTCGGCGCGCCCGCCTCTCCTCCCTGATCGGCGTCTCCGCGCTGCTGGCGCTCGGCCTCTCCTGCACCCCGGGCAGCCGCGCCGCGGCGCCGGCGCCCCAGGCCGGCAAGCGCGCCGCCCGCCGCACCACGCTGACGAACACCGGCGCCCCCATCCCGCTCACCGCGCAGCAGATGAGCACCACGCTGCCCGACGGCACCA
>JAJYAW010000018.1 GCA_021779335.1 Myxococcales bacterium
GCAGGCGACGGCGGCGGAGGCGGCCGGTGCGGGCGGCGCGGCGGCCACGACGGGGGCCGGGGCCGGCGGGGTTGGCGAGGGAGGGGCCATCGCCTGCTTGTGGGCGCAGGCGGTGGCGGTGGCGGTGAGCAGGGCCAGCATGAACAGCGGGGACTTTCTCAGCATGTGGAGCTCCTTGGTGGTGGGTGCTCGGATGTCGATCTGCGGGCCCCGGGCGGCGTGATCCCGCCCTCCCGGTGAACTCGAGGGCACGTCCCTGGAACGTCTGGCCCGGCCATCGTATTCACCGGCGGGCGCGGTCCGTCACGTCCCACTTGGAGGCCCGCCGGCCCGGAGCCGCCCCTCGTTCCCGCGCCCGCGCGGGCGCTCGCCTGCTATGACCCCACCCATGCTCCTCGCCCTCATCGGCTGGTTCGAGCCGCCGAGCCTCTCCCTCGGCCCCTTCACCATCCAGTCCTTCGGCGTGCTCTCCGCCCTCGGGATCCTGGTGGGCGCCCGGCTCGCCGCCCGGGCCGCGCGGGCCGACGGGCTCGACGGGGGGGCGGTCCTGGACTTCGCGGTGGTCGGCGTCGCCGCGGGCATCATCGGCGGCCACCTCGCCCACCTCGGCTTCTACCACCAGGAAGAGCTGCGCGACCCGTGGCGCGTCCTCATGTTCTGGGAGGGGCTCTCGTCGATGGGGGGCCTGGCGGGCGCCATGATCGCCGCCTTCTTCTGGTTCCGGCGCCGCAGGCTCGCCTTCAAGCCCTTCGGCGACGCCTTCGCCCTCGGCCTCGCGCCCGGCTGGGGCATCGCGCGGGTGGGCTGCTTCACGGTCCACGACCACCCGGGCGTCCGCAGCGACTTCTTCCTGGCGGTCGACTTCCCGGGCGGCCCGCGCCACGACCTCGGCCTCTACGAGGCCATCCTGCTCTTCTCGCTGGCGGCGCTGCTCTGGACGCTGCGCCGCCGCGGGCTGATGCGCGGCAAGCTGCTGCCCCTGCTGGCGCTCCTCTACGGCATCGGCCGCTTCCTCCTCGACTTCCTGCGCGCCAGGCCCGGCGACGTGCCCTACGCGGACGGGCGCCAGTTCGGGCTCACCTTCGCGCAGTGGTTCACCATCGGGCTGGTCGGCTACGCCGTGGCGCGGCTGTGGCCACGGGCCGGGCCGGCGGCCGCGGCGCCGCCCGCGGAGCGGTGAGCGGGCCCGGGGAGGCCCGCTCACTCCCGGGAGATCCCGTCGGCGCTCATCGCGAGCGCGCGGGCCAGCGCCATGGGCGAGTCGATGCCGTCGGCCTCGACCACGATGGCATCGCCCTCGCCCTCGCCGGCGCCGGCGCCGGCCGCGGGCAAGGCGGCCGGGGAGACCAGCAGGACCGCCGCCGGCAGGAGCAGCCGGAGCCAGGCCAGGACCGGGCCCGTCCGCCGGCCCGGTCGCACCACCACCACGACCTTCCCTGACCTGGTCTCCATCACGCGCCTCCGGCGGCCCGTGCGGCCGCGCTGCGTCAGCCGATGGCCACCGGCACGAAGATGCGCGCCTGGCCCCGCTGCACCAGCAGCGCCACGTGCTTGTCGGCCTTGCCGACCAGCGAGCGGAGCTGCTCCACGCCGGTGACCGGGGTGCCGTCGAGCGAGAGCACCACGTCGCCGGGCTGGATGCCGGCCTGGGCCGCCGGGCCGGTGGCGCCCTCCACCAGCAGGCCGCCCTTCACGTCGGCCTGCTGCCGCTCCTCCGGCGTGAGGGGGCGGACGGTGATGCCCAGGCGGCCGTGGCTCGTCGACCCTTCGGCCGAGGCCACCTTGGCGTCGCTGGCGCCGGTGATGCCCACCACCACGTCGCGCCGGTGGCCCTTGCGCCACACCTCGAGCCTGGCCTGGGAGCCGGGCGCGAGCTGGGCCACCCGGGGCGGCAGCTCGTTCGAGCTGGCGATGGCCTGGCCGTCGAGCGACAGGATGACGTCGCCGGCCTCGAGCCCGGCCTTGGCGGCGGGGCTGCCGTCCTCGACCGAGCTCACCAGCGCGCCGGTGGGCTTCGCCATCCCGAAGGACTGCGCCAGGGCCTGGTCCACGTCCTGGATGGTCACGCCCATCCGGCCGCGGGTCACCTTGCCGTGGGCCAGCAGCTGCCCCTCCACGTTCATGGCGACGTCGATGGGGATGGCGAAGGAGAGCCCCATGTAGCCGCCCGACTGGGAGTAGATCTGGGAGTTGATGCCGATGACCTGCCCGTCGGCGTTGAAGAGCGGGCCGCCCGAGTTGCCGGGGTTGACCGCCACGTCGGTCTGCAGGAACGGCACGTAGCCCTCGTTGGGCAGCGAGCGCCCCCGGGCGGAGACGATGCCGGCCGTGGCGCTGTTCTCGAAGCCGAACGGCGAGCCGATGGCCAGCACCCACGCCCCCACCGGCGTCTTGGACGGATCGCCCAGCTGCACCACCGGGAGGTCCTTGGCGTCGATGCGGAGCACGGCCACGTCGCTGTCCTTGTCGAAGCCGACCACCTTGGCCGGGAACTCCCGCTTGTCGGTGAGCTTGACCCGCACCTGCTTGGCGCCCTCCACCACGTGGGCGTTGGTGAGGATCACGCCGTCGGACCTCACGATGAAGCCCGAGCCCAGGCCGCGGGTCACCTGCTCGCCCTGCGGCTGCATGGGCACGCCGAAGTGGCGGAAGAAGTTCCACATCGGGTCGCCCGGATCGATCCGGCCGAAGCCGGAGGCGTCCAGCCCGGTCTTGACCTCGCCGGTCACGCTCACGTTGACCACCGCCGGCCCGTACCGCCGCACGATGGCGCTGAAGTCGGGGACCGACACGGCCACGGCCGGCGCGGCCGCCGACGCGGGCTGCGGCGCGGGCGGCGTGGCCCGGGCGTTGGGGAAGACCGAGAAGCCGAGGGCCGCGGAGCCTCCCGCGACCAGGCCGATGAGGGCTGCCAGGATGGCGACGCGTGTGACCTTGGGTGACGACATTTCGAGCTCCTTTCGACGGGCGGCCGAGGGTTCGGGCCGCCGCACGTCGGGAAGCTAGGGGCGTCACCTTAAGGTGGGCTTAACCGGGCTCGTCCCGCTTGGGTCGGTCCTCCAGGCGGCCGCCATCCCTGGCGAATTCGACCCGGGCCGCCAGCCCGCCCCCGGGCGCGGCGCCCAGCGTCACGCGGGCCCCCTGGCGGTCGGCGATGGCCTTGACGATGGACAGCCCGAGGCCGGTGCCGGGCTCGGCGGTGCCGCCGCGCCGGTAGAAGCGGTCGAAGACCCGCTCGCGCTCCGCCTCCGGGATGCCCGGGCCGGTGTCGGCGACCTCCAGGAAGGGCCGCCCGTCCGCCACGCCGCAGGAGAGGTCCACCCGGCCGCCCTGCGGCGTGTACCGGATGGCGTTGTCGACGAGGTTGGCGAGCAGCGCGCGCAGGGCCGCGCCGTCGCCGCGCACCACCGCCCGCTCGTCGGCGGTGGTCGCGCCGAGGTCGATGCGGCGCGCCTCCGCGAAGGGGGCCAGGTCGGCCACGGTCTGGCCGATCAGCTCCGCCAGCGAGACCGGCTCCGCCGTCCCCGCCGCGGGCGCCTCCGGCTCCTGGCGCGCCAGCAGGAGGAGCTGCTGGACCGCGTGGGTGGCCCGCTCCAGCCCCGCCCCCACCTCGCCGAGCGCCGCGCGGCGCGCCTCGCCGTCGCCCGCCCGCTGGGCCAGCTGCACCTGGAGCCTGAGGGCCGTCAGCGGCGTGCGCAGCTCGTGGGCCGCGTCGGCCACGAAGGCGCGCTGGGCCGCCAGGGCCTGGCGCAGCCGGTCCAGCAGGTCGTTGAGGGCGCGCACCAGGGGCAGCACCTCGGCCGGGACCTCGACCTCCGGGAAGGGCTCCAGGGTGGCCGGCGTCCGGGCGGCCACGCCCCGGGCCAGCCGGTCGAGCGGCGCCAGCCCGTGCCCCACCACGCGCCACACCAGCAGCGCCAGGAGCGGCAGCAGCGCCAGGAGCGGCGCCAGCGTCCGCAGGGCCGCGGCCATGGCCAGCCGGTCGCGCACCGCCTGCTGCTGCGCCACCTGGATGACCTGCGCCCCCAGCGCCGCCGAGTAGACGCGCCAGTCCCCGGTCGGCCCGGGCACCGTGGCGAAGCCGAGCGTGGCCACCTCCGGCAGCCCCGTCCCGTGGCGGGACACGTAGACCCGCTCGCCGTCGCGGGTCCAGACCTGGATGACGAAGTCGAAGCGCTCCTCCGGCGCGTCGCTGCCGCCGCCCGCCGGCTGGCCCATGGCCTGGTCGCGCAGCGACAGGGCGAGCTGGCGCAGGTGGTAGTCGAAGATCTGGTCGATGCCCTGGCGCGCCTGCCGGTAGGTGGCGAGCGCGCCCACCAGGGTCACCGCCGTCACGGCGCCCAGGAGGGTCAGCACGAGGGTGTGCCGCAGCGACCTCACGGCCGCCTCGGCACGACGTAGCCCACGCCGCGGAGCGTCTTGATGAGCTCGGCCCCCAGCTTCTTGCGGAGGGCGTGCACGTGGACCTCGACGGCGTTGCTCTCGACCTGATCGGCCCAGCCGTAGAGCCGCTCCTCCAGCCGCGCCCGCGAGACGGGCCGCCCCGGGTGCTCCAGCAGCGCGTGCAGGATCTCGAACTCCCGGCCGGAGAGCGCCACGACGGCGCCGTCGACGCGGACCTCGTGCGCGGCCGGGTCGAGGACCAGCCGCCCGTGCTCGAGGAGCGGCGCCGCCCGGCCGCTGCTGCGGCGCTGCAGCGCCCGGACCCGCGCCGCCAGCTCGTCGAGGTCGAAGGGCTTGGCCAGGTAGTCGTCGGCGCCGGCGTCGAGGCCGGCGACGCGGTCGGCCACCGCGTCCTGGGCCGTCAGCACCAGCACCGGCTCGTGGCCCCCGCGGCGGCGGTGGTCCCGCAGCACCTCCAGCCCGCCCTTCTGCGGCAGCCCCAGGTCGAGCAGCACGACGTCGTAGGGCTCGCCGGCCAGCGCGGCCTCGGCGGCCTCGCCGTCCCGGACCCAGTCCACGGCGTGCCCCTGCAGGGCGAGGCCGCGCTGCACGCTGGCGCCGAGCATGCCATCATCTTCGACGAGGAGGAGCCTCATGGCCGCTGGCGGCGATCATAGCCCGGACCCCGGCCGGCGCCCCGGTGCTTCGCGCGCGCCCTGGCCGCTCTGGTGGTCGGAGCTGGCCGGGACGGCGCTCCTGGTCGGCGTGGGCTGCTCGCTGGTGGTGGTGGACTTCGGCGCCGCGAGCCCGGTGGCGGCGCGCCTGCCCGACGCCGCGCTGCGCCGGGCCCTCACCGGCTTCCTCTTCGGCGGCGTGGGGGCGCTCATCGCGGTGTCCAGGGTGGGAAAGGTCAGCGGCGCCCACCTGAACCCGGTGGTGACGCTGGCCTTCTGGCTCGAGGGGCGGCTGCGGAGGGGCGTGGCCGTGGGCTACGTGCTGGCGCAGCTCGCCGGGGGGGTCCTCGGCGCCCTGCCGCTGCGGCTCTGGGGCGCCATGGGCGCGAGCGCGGCCTACGGCGCCACCGTGGCCGGCCCGGCCGGCCCGTGGGTCGCCGCGCTGGGCGAGGCCGGCGCCACCTTCTGCCTGGTGGCCGGCCTCTTCCTCTTCCTGGGCCACCCGCCCCTGCGGCGCTTCACCCCGGCGCTCTTCCCCTTCCTGTACGCGCTCCTGGTCTGGGCGGAGGCCCCGCTCTCCGGCACGAGCACCAACCCGGCGCGCAGCCTCGGCCCCGGGCTGGTGAGCGGCGAGCTGGCGGGCTGGTGGATCTACCTCCTCGGGCCGCTGGCGGGGACGCTGGCCGCGCTCGGGCTGCGCCGGGCCTGGCCCCGGGCGCGGGCGCTGGAGATCCGGGTGGCCAAGGTCTTCCACTTCGACCACGACGCCTACGGGATCTTCACCGAGAAGTCCGCGCCCTCCCAGCGCTCCGCGTCGGGCCAGTAGAACGTGAAGGCGACCACCGCGCCGCGGCCGAGCCCGGCGGTGGGCAGGTCGGCCAGGTGCACGCCCAGCCCGGTGTCGCGGCTCACCGCGTCGTGGACGGTCCGCCAGCCGTCGGCGGTCCAGTGGACGATGGCGGGCGCCAGCGTCTCCAGGCGGAGCGTCCGCCCCCGGGGCAGCTCCCGGAGCTTGTGGTTGAACCGCCACGGCACGTGGTCCGAGCCCTGGCGCCCCTTCACGTAGCGCGCCAGCGGCTGCGGCGGGGTGTCGAAGACCGCGCCGTCCGCCAGGGAGCGCGCCAGCTTGAGGTACTCGGCGTGGGCCCAGACGAGCGGCATGGCCGAGCCGGCCGGGCGGCCGAGGAAGAGCTCGCGCTCCGGGACGTCGGGGGCGTCCCAGCTCTGCTCGGGCAGGAGCCCGCCGTCGCCGGCGAAGGCCTCCAGCGCGGCCATGAGCCGCTCGGCCCCGGCCCGGTCGCCCTTCGCCAGGGCGTAGTGGGCCCGCTCCCCCACCAGCAGCGGCCAGGCCCGGCCCACGCCGGTGCCGTCGAAGGGGGCGCCGTCGGCGTGCTCGCCGTAGCCGTCGCCGTTGTAGCGGTGCCAGGAGGGCCCCTGCGGCAGCTCGACCCGGAGCAGCGCGTCGATGGCGCGCACGGTGTCGAGCACCCTTGGGTCGTCGGCGGCCCGCAGGCCGAAGCGGACCAGGGCCAGGGCGTCGGTGCTGACGATGGCGTCGGCGCGGCCCGCCGAGTCGGCCAGGGGGCGGTTCTTCAGCGTCACCGCCTGGTCGCCGTCCTCCACGTCGGCCGGCGCGATGCGCACGTAGTAGCCGTCGACGCCGGTCCGCCGGGCCAGCGGCGTGTCCCGCACGTAGAGCCAGCGCTCGATCCGGTCGTTCCAGGCGTCGGCGGTCTGGCGCAGGTACGGGGCCAGCGCGGGCTCGCCGGCCAGCTCCGCCAGGTCGGCCGCCGCCAGCAGCGCGGCGATCTCCGCCGCCAGGGTGAAGGGGGTGTAGCCGCCGTCCTCCTCCCAGCGGTCCTGCTGCGTGACCGGGCCGTTGCGCACCAGGAACGAGGCGGCCTGCCGGACCATGGGCCAGAAGCCCCGCGCGCCGAGATCCCGCTCGGCCAGCCCCCCCCGCCGCCGGGCCAGGTCGACGAGGAGGATGGGCAGCGCCGTCTCGTCCATCTGCAGGCCGGGCCAGTAGGGGCGCCCCTCGGCCCACATGTTCTGCGGCCAGTGGCCGTCGGCCTCCTGGGTGGCCTGCAGGTAGACCAGCGCCTCCCGCGCCTCGTCCGCGGCGCCCGCCGCGAGCAGGCCGCCCGCCGCCTCGACCATGTCGCGGGGCCAGACCAGGTGGTAGCCGCCCAGGTCGCCGTCCCCCTTGGCGAAGCCCCACGGCACGGCCAGGCTCGCCAGGATGGCGCCCGGCAGGTGCTTCGACTGGTGGACCTTCACCACCATGGCGCTGGTGGCGAAGAGCGGCCGCCCCGGCGACCGCCAGAGCCCGTCCTGCCAGCGCCGCCACGGCGCCACGTACGCCGCCCGGAGCGAGTCGAAGCCCTCGCCGATGGAGGCCCGCGCCTGGTTGGCCGCCTCCTCCAGGCTGCGGCCGTAGCCGAGCGCCAGGACGAGCTCGCCCCCCCGCAGGTCCAGCTCGCCGGTGAGCGCCACGTTGCCGTTCTCGGCGAGGTCGTGGCGGTCGCCGAGCTCGCCGGTGCGCGCCAGCGCCTGCCAGCCGTCCGAGGCGCCCACGAAGCCGGCCGAGCGCGCCCGGAAGCCGGTGCTGGAGAGCAGGCAGAGCGCGTGGCCGTCCCGCGAGGCGAACAGCGCGGGGACGCCCTTGTAGTCGCCCACCCTCGCCGTGTTCCCCGCCCCGTGGTTGTCGAGGTGCGGCGCCAGCAGGGCGAAGACCCGGTAGTCCTCCGGCCGGCCGCGCAGCGCGGTGAAGCGGAGGCGCTGCAGCACCACCGGCCGCTCCGGGTCGGCGATGATCTCCTTCTCGATGCGGTAGCGCCCCTGCGCGCAGGTGCTGGTGAGCAGGTAGGCGGGCACGCCCGCGACCGGGCAGGCCACCTCGTGCGCGGCGTGGCGCTTCTCCTCCGAGAAGAAGCCGCCCGGCGCCGTCACCACCAGCCCCAGGTCGCGCGTGGCCGCCTGGTCCATGCGCGGGGCGTAGACCTCGTTGAGGATGCCGTGCGAGAGCGTGAACCAGATGGCGCTCCCGCCCAGCGAGGTGCCGACGCCGCTCTTGTTGGCCGAGGTCCAGCGGGCGGGGATGCCGGGCCAGCCCGGCGCGGAGTGCGAGTCCATGGTGCTCCTCTAGCCGCCGTGCGCGAAGTCCGGGTAGTCGGTCATGGCGCCGTCCGCGTAGACGGTGCTCCCGGTGAGGTAGGAGGCGGCGTCGGACACCAGGAAGGTGGCCACCCGCGCGATCTCGTCGGCCTCGCCCATGCGGCCGAGCGGGATCTTGGTGAGGAGGTCCGCCAGGCTGGCCGGGTCGCTCCAGACGGCGCGGTTGATGTCGGTCTTGATGGCGCCGGGCGCCAGGGCGAGCACCCGCACGCCGAAGGGCGCGGCCTCCTGGGCCAGCGTCTTGGTGAGCATGGAGAGGCCGGCCTTGGCGGCCGTGTAGGCGCTGTAGCCGCTCCAGGCGATCTTCTCGTGCACCGAGGTGAGGTTGAGGACCACCCCGGCGCGCTGCGCCACCATCCGCCGCAGCGCCTCCCGGGCGCACAGGAACGCGCCCACCAGGTCGATGCGCAGCACGCGCTCCCAGGCGGCCGGGTCGGCCTCCCACGCCGGCGCCCGCGGGCCGTCGACGCCGGCGTTGTTCACCAGCACGTCGATCCCGCCGAAGGCCCGGTCGAGCGCCGCGAACATGGCGGCCACCTGGCCCGCCTCCGCCACGTCGGCCTCGAGCGCCACGGCCTCGCCGCCGGCCTGGCGGATGCGCGCCACCACGGCGTCGGCGGCCTCCGGGTGGACCACGTAGTTCACCCCGACCCGCGCCCCGGCGGCGGCCAGCCCGGCCGCCACGCTGGCCCCGATGCCCGAGTTGGCCCCGGTCACCAGCACCCGCTTGCCCTTCAGGGAGATCTCCATCGCGCCGCCTCCGCCGGACCGACCGCCGCTGCGCCGCCGGCGGCGGAGGTGGATCGATCCCGGGCGGGTTATACTGTGCGCTCGGCCCTCGCGCCCGGGGAGCCGTGGCCAGGGAGGGCGTTGCCCCTCCAGGAGGGCCCCGCATGGCTCCAGCTTCCCCGCCGGATCACGACGCCCTCGCCCAGCTGCAGGCCCTCGACAAGGACGAGCTCATCCGCATCGTCCTCGACGACGCCAAGAACTGGCTGGCCCACGACGGCCTCTGGTTCCAGGCCATCGAGGCGACCCACGGCATGGAGGTCGCCATGGACGCCGACCGGGCGGCCTGGGAGCGGTTCACCGTCATCGAGGCCAAGCGGATCATGGAGCGGCTGGGGATGCAGCCCGGCGGCGGCATCCCGGCGCTCCTCGAGTGCCTGCAGCACCGGCTCTACGCCCGGCTCAACACGCAGGCGGTGACCGAGGCCAGCGCCGAGCGGGCCGTCTTCGTGATGCGCGACTGCCGGGTCCAGTCGGCCCGGCAGCGCAAGGGGCTGCCGGCCTTCCCGTGCAAGAGCGTCGGCATCGTGGAGTACGCCGGCTTCGCGAAGACCGTCGACCCGCGCATCCAGACCCGCTGCATCTCGTGCCCGCCGGACCCGGCGGGGGCGGGGCAGTGGTGCGCCTGGGAGTTCCGCCTCGAGGAGTGAGGCGGGACCGGCCCGCTACTTCTTGGCGGCGCCGCCGGTGCGGAGCCCGAGCAGCCGGTAGGCCGGGCAGAACCCGAGGATCCCGGTGGCCAGCGGCACCACGCCGACGTAGCCGATGGGCGTCTGGGGGCCGATGAAGACCAGGGACAGGAGCCCGAGCCCGAGGACGATGCGGATGGCGCGGTCGATGGTGCCTTCGTTGGTCATGGGGTGCTTCCTCCGTGTGCCTCCATGGAGACCCTAGGGGCCGGGAAGGGTTCTCGCCAGCCCTGCCAGGGGCCTCCGCGGGCCCCTGGCGCCGGCCCCGTCCCTACCCGCAGCCGCCCTTGACCGCGACCTTCGCCTGCAGCTTCACCTTCTTGGCGAACTCGTACCGGGGCCAGGTGATGCCGTGGCCGCCGTGGTGCGGCTCCTCGGAGACCGCCGGCGCGCAGGGCTCGCGGAAGGAGCGGGAAACGGCCAGCTCCGGCCAGGCCGAGGGCAGGCTGCTGCCGGTGGCGAAGGCGAACTGGTAGGCGAGCCGGTCGCCGTCGGCCGCGGAGGGCGCGGCCGGGGCGGCCACGCAGGCGTCGACCGGGTAGAGCTGCAGCCAGCGGTTGACGCCCCCCTCGACCACGTAGACGTTCGTCACGCCGGACGCCTTGAGCGCCTTCCAGGCCTCCAGGGCGGGCCCCTCCCCGTTGGCCATGAGGAAGGTCACCGTGCTGCTCGGCTCGGCCAGCAGCGGCTTGAGCACCTCGGGCCGCGTCAGCGCGGCGGGGTCGACGCGGCGGGCGCCGCCGACGTGGAAGAGGTTGAAGTCGTGCTCGTCGCGCAGGTCGAGCACCGCGGCGTGGACGTTGATGTCCTGGCGCAGCTGCACCACCTCGGCGGGGTGGACGAAGACGGCCCGCTCGGCGACCGGCTTCTGCACCGCCGCGCCGAGCAGCTCGAACTTCTGCGCCGGCGTGGGCTGGCCGCGGACCAGCACCACCATCGAGGCCAGCACCAGCGCCGCGGCGCCGACCACCTTGCCGCCGTGGCGGGGCCGCAGCGAGATCTCGGCCCAGGGCTTCTTCTGGCCGAAGTACTGCTCGGCGAGCTCGCCGGCCCAGAACATGGCCAGCGCCATGAGCACCACCAGCAGGAGCGTCACGCCGACCGGCAGGCCGAGCCACTCGGCCAGGGTGAAGCGCCCCATGTTGGAGGAGATCCAGAAGGTCTCGTAGCTCCCCACCGTCTCGCCGAAGAGCCAGACGCCGACGAGCGCCCCGAGCAGGAAGAGCATCCCGTCGAGCTTGAGGGTGGAGGCGGCCACCAGCGAGGTGCCCGGGCAGAAGCCGCCCAGCACGAAGCCCACCCCCATGATGAGGCCGCCCAGGATGCCCGGCCACAGGTAGGTGGGGTTGACCCAGACCCGGCTCATGTCGAGCAGGCCGAAGGCGGTGGCGCCGGCGATGAGCACGGCCGCCACGATGATGGCGGTGAACATGACCTTCAGCACGGTCATGTCCTTCAGGTAGAACTGGGCGGCCAGCTTGCGGGTGTCGCCGAAGCCGCCCATCTCCAGGGCGGCGCCGAAGCCGAAGCCGATGACGCCGAAGGTGAGGGCGTAGCCGAGGGAGCCGCTCGCTGCGAGTTGGAAGGGTGCCATGGTCAGATCTCCTCGCTCAGTTCCACAGCTTGCGGACGAACCAGGCCAGGGCGTAGCCGCTCGCGAAGATGGAGAAGGCGAAGGCCCAGCTCCCCACCGAGAGGACCGCGCCGCCCGAGAGGGCCTGCCCGGAGGTGCAGCCGCGCGCCATGCGCGCCCCGTACCCCATGATGGCGCCGCCCAGCAGGGCGAAGACCACGCGGGTGGCGGTGGTGATGCCCGGCCCCTTGCGCAGCTCCAGCTTGACGCGCCGGTTGAAGAGGCCGGAGACGAGGCCGCCCACGATGGTCCCGGCCAGCATGAAGACGCCCGAGTTCGCCCAGGGGTTCTTGGCGCCGCCCGCCACGTCGGCGAAGTAGGCCACCCGGTCGACGTGGCCGGGCGCGAACCAGCGGAGCACGCCGGTCTGGATGTCGGTCATGGCGCCCGAGGCGCCCAGCCCGCCGCCGGTGACGTAGAAGGAGAGGAACAGCACCACGCCGAGCAGGGTGCCGGCCAGGTACGGGTTGACGTAGGGACGCGCTTCCTTGGTGGTGGCCATGGTCAGCTCCGCTCCGGCGCGGCCCCGTCGTCCTCGACGGGCTGGTAGCCGGTGATCATCGACTCGAGGTGCTCGGTCGGGGTCCGGCCGGTGGTGACGAGGTAGACGTGCAGCACGAAGAAGGAGAGGAAGAGCCAGCTCCCCGCGTTGTGGAGCGGCGCGACCACGTGGAGGCCGCCCAGGGCGGTGGCCACGTCGGGCCAGGTGCCGGCGGCCCAGATGAGCAGGCCGGTGGCGATCTGGAGCGGGAAGAGGACGTTGAGCAGCGCCAGGTAGGTGAGCTGCTGCAGCGGGTTGAGCTTGTGGCCGGGCGCGTTCTCGGGGTGCGGGCCGCCGTAGAAGATGCCGCGCGACTGGTAGGCCATGTGCTCCAGCATGCGGCCCAGCAGGCCGTGCGGGTGCGGGATGAAGTTGCGGATGGCCTTGGTCGCCAGGTGGTAGAAGAGCGCCAGGAAGGCGTTCACCATCAGCACCACCGCGAAGGCGTTGTGGAGCGAGACCGCCCGCGGCAGGCCCAGCAGCCACCCGCTGGGGGCGTGGATGCGCAGGCCGGTCGAGATGAGCACGATGCCGGAGAAGGCCATGGTCCAGTGCCAGAGCCGCTCGTAGCGGCCGAACACGTAGGACTTGCCGGCGGGCGCGTGCGGCGCCAGGCCGGCGCGCCGCCGCTGGGTCAGGAGGCGGAGCAGGCCGTGGGCCGCCACGCCCAGGAAGACCGCCAGGAAGAGGTAGAAGCCGAGCGTGTTGGTCAGCCCCTGGCGCGTGTAGCCGAGCACGTGGAGGCCGCCGGGGGTGTCCTCCGGGCCGCGCTGCAGCGCCAGGCCGCCGCCGGGGGTCGGGGCCAGCACGCCGGCCAGCTCGACGCGGCTGCGCTCCACCGGCCGGGGCGGCTGCCCGCCCGGCAGGTAGCTGGCCACCAGGTAGTTCCGCGAGAGGCGCGAGGAGGCGGAGTGGCAGGCGTCGCAGTCCTTGAGCGCCCGCTCGCGCGACGGCACGCCGTGGGCCAGGGGGTAGGCCCGCACGGTCCCCTCGATGGTCGGCTCCACCACCCCGAGGGCGCGCAGCCGGTCGGTCACCAGCGCGGTCTTGAGCCGGCTGTCGAGGCGCAGCTCCTGCTCGTCGAGCCGCCCGTCGTGGTTGGCGTCGAAGTGCTCCATGATGGCGGGCGCGTAGCCGCTGCCGTCCAGGAAGGCGCTGGTCACCAGCGACCAGGGCACCTCGGCCCGGTCGGGGCCGGAGACCCAGCGGTAGCGCGACACCGGGTTGACGGGCGCCAGGCGGCGCACGCCGTCGGCCTCGACCCGCTCCACCAGCAGCGGCTCGAAGGGGCGCACCGTGGCGGTGTTGAGCGTGTCGCCGGGGCGGCGGTCCAGGTTGCGGTAGCGGATGGCCGGGGTGCCGGCCAGCGTGACCACGGTGCCGTCGATGAGCTCGGCGGCCGGCGCCTCCGGCGAGGCGAGGTGGCAGGCCTGGCAGGAGAGCACCGTCATGTGGCGCGAGCGGTAGGGCAGGAACTCGTGCGCCTTCATGGGATCGTGGCAGCCGCGGCAGGACTCCTCGGCGAGCCGGTGGTCCGGGCGGACCAGGAACTCGGCGGTGCTGAGCCGGCGCGGATCGTCGGTGAGGTACTTGAGGGTGGTGCGCCGGGCGTCGGTGCGCCCGGGATTGTTGGAGGCGTAGTGGCAGGCGACGCAGTCGACGAGCTTGGCGGCGTGGACGTCCCAGGGCGAGGACAGGCCCGCCTTGCCCTCCAGGTTCAGGAAGGAGTCGGACATCCGCTGCGGCGAGACCACCGCCCCCTCGCCCAGCGTGAGCGACCAGGTGCGGCCGTCCGGCGTGGGCGCGGCCTCGGCCTCGGCCGGGAGCTCCACGGGGCCGTCGGCGCCGGTGATGAGGCCGTGGCAGGCGGTGCAGTTGGAGGGGCGCGGCGTCCCGATGCGGATCGACTCGCGCTTGAGCCGCCCCTCGGCGTCGAGCAGCTCCGGGCGGACCTCGAGCTTGCCGCCGGCCAGGTGGCACTGGACGCAGGTGGCCTTGGCCCGGGGCGGCACGTGGCCGCTGTGGGCCGCGACGTAGGCCACGTCGTGGCAGGCGCCGCAGGTGGCGTCGAGGGAGACGTCGGCCGTCGCCTTCACCTTCTTGCCGGCCGCGTCGAGCGGGGCGAAGAGCGGGTGGATGGGGTTGACGCCCTGCTGGGCCCGGGCGGGCGGTGCGGCCAGGGCCGCGAGCAGGGCCAGGGTGAGGGAGATGGAGCGGTTCACTTGCGGCCTCCGGTCTTGATGGGATCGCCGGCGTAGCCGAGCGCCTTCCAGTCGAGGCGCTTGCCGTCGCCGTGGCAGTCGGTGCAGCCCAGCGCCTGCTCCTTGGGCGCCACCATGTGCGAGAGCGGCCAGTCCATCTCGGTGGGGGCGAAGCCGTACTTGCCGCTGTACGGGATGTTGGACGCCTTGGAGCCGAGCCGGAACGCGCTGTCCCAGTCGAAGGTGGTCCAGTAGCCGCCCTTGCCGCCGGTCACCGGCGGGAAGAGGTAGTCGTAGCCGGCGTCGTAGGGCTGCTTGCCCCGGTGGATCTTGACGGGCCAGATGCGGGCGGTGGGGTCCTTGATGTCGCCCTGGAGCGGGTTGAGGACGGTGACCTTGGAGGGGTCGATCTTGTCCCCCAGCAGGTAGCGCCCCGCCGTGCCGTTGAACCAGCGGTACTCCGGCACCGCGCTCTGCTCGTAGGTGAACTCGCCCTTGATCTTGAGGTAGGTGTGCGTGTCGTCCTTGCGGTTCGGGTCGCCGGCCTTGCTCCAGTCCCACCAGGCCTTGGTGGGCAGCTGGCCCGCGAAGGTGGGGATGTGGCAGGTCTGGCAGGCCAGCGCCTTCAGGTGGGCGTTGATCCGCTCGTCCTGGTGCTCCGGCTTGACGTGGCACTGGGTGCAGGCCACGCCGTGCGAGTCCTCCACGCTCACCGAGAAGGCCCGCCCCTGGATCTGGTGGTCCGGCGCCTGGTGGCAGTCGACGCAGAGGAACTGGTGCCGCCCCATGTGGACGTCCTCCTGATCGAAGGGGTGCGCCAGCGAGGAGTCGAGGTCGCCGTGCTTGACGCCCTGCCCGCCGCCGCCGTAGGCGTGGCAGCCCAGGCAGTTCTCGCGCCGCGGCGTGCCGACCGACTTGGCCGCGGCCAGCAGGTCGGTCTCCTTGGTCGGGATCCCGCCCACCCCCTTCACGTAGGTGTTGGTCCCCTCGTGGCAGACCAGGCAGTCCACGTTCTCCTTCTTGGTGAAGTCGAAGCTCTGGTCCACCCAGCCGTAGCCGGCGTGGCACTTCATGCAGCTGATCTCGTTGCCGGTGGTGGCGATGCAGAAGTTGTTGATGACGTTCTTCTTCCCGAGGCGCACCTTGGCGCCGTCGCGCCCGGGGACGGCCACCGGGTCGCCGAGCCAGAGCCAGTGCGAGCTCTTCATGACGTCGGCGGCCTTGGGGTGGCACTTCAGGCACGCCAGCGTCACCGCCTGGGGCGTCTCGAACTTCTCGGTCATCACCGGCGCGTGGTCGAAGTGGGGCCGGATCTTCTTCACGTAGCCGGCGGCGAGCTTGGTGGGCGGCTCGGCCGGCGGCGTGCGCAGCGCCACGGCCAGCCCGGCGCCGGCGGCCAGCACCGCCGCGATGCCGAGGCCGACGAACCAGGGGCTCTTCGTCAGGGATGTCTTTCCGTCTGCCATTTCGTCCTCGCGTCGCCGTGGTGCTGCGGTTCTCGCCACCCAGTGCCGGCGGCTCATCGCCCCCGTCATCGGCTCGGATCTCGCTACGGCCGCTTTGCGTGGAGCGTGCCCAGATCATGACTCGTGCAATCCCGGCCACTTGCGGCCGTGTTGCACGTCGCACGCCACGCAACGTTGCGCGATGCGCAACGTCTCGTCGCCCCCGGAGGTGAAACGTGCGCACCGCCCCCAATCTCGTGTCGACCACCTGTCCGCCGGCCGGCGAGGCGCAGGACCGCGCCTTCGCGGCCGTCACCGCGGCGTTCGGCTCGCTCGGGCGCGTCTGCATGGCGCTCGACGGCGACTTCCGCATCCGCTACGCCTCGGAGCTGCTCGACTCGCTGCTCGGGGCGGAGGCCGCCGCCCGGGCCCACGGCCACCCGGTCGAGCAGATCCTGGGGGCCGAGCTCTTCGGCCCGGACGGGCCGCTGCGGCAGGCGCTGCTGGCGGGCGAGAAGCGCGAGGGGTGGCGCGCCGTGCTCCAGCCGGTGGGGGAGCCGGCGCGGCTCATGTCGGTGTCGGCGGCGCCGCTGCAGCGGGACCGGCACGGCGTCTGCGACCCGGAGGCGCGCTACCTGGTGGTGCTGCGCCCGGCCGACGAGTCGACGGTGGCGGCGAGCGGCCCCATCGCCGGCTTCGGGCTCATCGCCCGCTCCAAGGCCATGGCCCACGTCTTCCGGCTCATCGACACGCTCCAGCACAGCGAGGCCACCGTCCTCATCACCGGCGACAGCGGCACCGGCAAGGAGGTCATGGCCCGCATCATCCACGCCCACTCGCCGCGCAAGAGCGGCCCGTTCGTGGCCTTCAACGCCGCCGCCCTGCCGGGCGAGCTGCTGGAGAGCGAGCTCTTCGGCCACGTCCGCGGCGCCTTCACCGGCGCGGTGCGCGACCGGGTGGGGCGGTTCGAGGCGGCCGACGACGGCACCCTCTTCCTCGACGAGGTGGGCGACGTGCCGCTGCACCTGCAGGTGAAGCTGCTGCGGGTGCTGCAGGAGCACGCCTACGAGCGGGTCGGGGACAACCAGACGCGCAGCACCAACGCCCGCATCATCGCCGCCACCAACCGCAACCTGCGCAAGGCGGTGGCCGAGGGGACGTTCCGCGAGGATCTCTACTACCGGCTGCGGGTCTTCCCGGTCGAGGTGCCGCCGCTCAGGGCGCGGCGCGAGGACATCGAGCCCATCGCGCGGCTGCTGCTGTCCAGGGCCGGGGCGCGGGCCGGGCGGGCGCTGCAGCTCTCGCCCGACGCGGTGCGGGTGCTGCTCACCCACCCCTGGCCGGGCAACGTGCGCGAGCTGGAGAACGCGCTCGAGTTCGCCGCCACGGTCTGCAAGGGGCAGACGCTGCAGCCGGAGGACCTGCCGCCCGAGATCCTGGAGGGCGCCGCCTGGGCCGCCGGCGGCGAGCCG
>JAJYAW010000334.1 GCA_021779335.1 Myxococcales bacterium
CCGCTCGCCCCGCGCCTCGCCCAGGGGGGGCGGTGCCCCTCGCGCGCCGGGCGCATCCCGGCGCCCATGCGCTGCCCGGGCGCCAGCCGGCCGGTCTTGCGCAGGGCGGCCTCGATGAGCGGCGCGTTGTCGGGGTCGCCCCAGCGCAGCAGCGCCTTCTGCATCCGCTTCTCCTCCAGGTCGCGCGCCACGTGGAGCGGCTGCATGGTGAAGGGGTGGTAGCCGGACCAGTACATGTCCGACGCCAGCGTCATGGGCGTGGGCATGAAGTCCTGCACCTGCTGCGGCTTCCAGTGGTTCCGCTGCAGGTACTCCATGAGCTGGACCGCCTCCTCCAGCGAGGAGCCGGGGTGGGAGGAGATGAAGTACGGGACCAGGTACTGCTCCTTGCCGGCCTCCCTGGAGTAGCGCTCGAAGTCGCGGCGCAGCCGCTCGAAGGACGCCACGCCCGGCTTCTTCATGACCTGGAGGACGGGCTCGCAGACGTGCTCCGGCGCCACCTTGAGCTGGCCGGAGACGTGGTGCTGCACCAGCGCCTTCAGGTAGCGGTCGCCGTTCACCGCGTCGGCCTGGGCCAGGTCGTAGCGCACGCCCGAGCCGACGAAGAGGTGCTTCACCCCCTTCACCTGGCGGGCCTTCTCGTAGAGGTCGACGAGCGGCCCGTGATCCACCGAGAAGAACCGGCAGACCGCGGGGAAGACGCAGGAGAGGCGCCGGCAGGCCTGGTGCGCCTCGGCGCTGGTGCAGCGCATCCCCCACATGTTGGCGGTGGCGCCGCCGAGGTCGGTGATGGTCCCCTTGAAGTCCTCCCGCCGGGCCAGCGCCCCGAGCTCGCGCAGCACCGAGGCCTCGGAGCGGCTGGCCACGTCGCGCCCCTGGTGCTCCGTGATGCAGCAGAAGGCGCAGCCGGCGGCGCAGCCGCGCAGGATCTGGATCGACCAGCGGATCTGCTCCAGCGCCGGGATGTGGGCCCCGCCGTAGGACGGGTGGGCCTCGCGCAGGTAGGGCAGCTCGGCGATCCGGTCGAGCTCCCCGGTGGTGGGCGCTGGCATCGGCTCGTTGACCACCACCAGCCGCTCCTTCTGGCCGGTGCCGTGGCGCTGCACCAGGACCCGCGCGTTGTCCTGGTTGTGCTCCAGGTGGTAGAGGCGCGAGAACTCCGCGAAGCGGCGCCGGTCGGCCGCCACCTCCTCGAAGGAGGGCAGCTCCAGCACCCCGCGCGGCCGGCCGTCCAGCAGGGCGAGCTCGCGCAGCGCCACCGCCACCGCCGTGCCGGGCACGTCGACGAGGCCGCAGACGTCCTCGCCCATGGCGAGCCGGCGGGCGATCTCCAGGATGGGCTTCTCGCCCTGGCCGTAGACCAGCAGGTCCGCCCCCGAGTCGACGAGCACCGAGGGGCGCACCCGATCGTCCCAGTAGTCGTAGTGGGCGATGCGGCGCAGCGAGGCCTCGAGCCCGCCGAGGACGATGGGCGTGGTGGGACCGAAGGCCTCCCGGCAGCGCCTGGCGTAGACGGTGGTGGCCCGGTCGGGGCGCTTCCCCGCCAGGCCGCCCGGCGTGTAGGCGTCGTCGGAGCGCCGCCGCTTGTGCGCCGTGTAGTGGTTCACCATCGAGTCCATGGCGCCCGAGGTGATGCCCACGAAGAGGCGCGGCCGGCCGAGCCGGCTCACGTCGGCCGTGCCGCGCCAGTCGGGCTGCGCCACCACGCCCACCCGGTAGCCCTGCGCCTCCAGCACCCGCCCGATGACCGCGGCGCCGAAGCTCGGGTGGTCCACGTAGGCGTCGCCGGTGACGAGCAGCACGTCGACCGCGTCCCACCCCCGCGCCGCCAGGTCGGCCCGCGAGGTGGCCAGGAAGGCCCCTCGGGGAGGGAGCGGCGCGCCGATATCGGTCCGTTGAGCCATGAGCGCGCACATACATGCTCGCTCGACCTGCTCGAAATCAAGTCGCCGGTCGCTTCCGGCTGGCCGGCCGCGCGGGGTATCATCCGCCCGCCTCCTCGAGCGCCCCATCCGCCCGAACGCAGCGTGACGGAACCGACATGTCCAACCAGCGCAGCGTCATGACCGAGTTCCGCTTCCTCGACCAGAAGCGTCAGGCCGAGGGGCTCACCGCCGAGGAGGCGCAGCGCTACGCGCTGCTCCGCGAGCTGGTCGGCCCCGAGACGGCCGGCCCGCCCCGCTCCGGCTTCGACGTCAACGCCGCCGCCACGCGCCTGCGCGAGTCGCTGCGGCCCGCCGGGCTGCGCCAGCCGCTCGAGGCCGCCGCGCCGCCGCCCGCCCCTGAGCCGGAGCCGGAGGCGGCGCCGGCACCCGAGGCCGCCGCGCTGGAGCAGGCCTGGGCCTCCGCCCCCTTCGCAGACCTGACGGCCGAGCCGGCCGAGCCCCTGTTCGATCCCGGCGCGCTGGCGACCGAGGTCCTGCCCCAGGCGTGGAACCCCGAGGCCCCGGGCTACGATCCCGAGGCGCCCTACGACGAGGCGGCCTGGATCGCGGCGGGCTACGACCCCAACGTCACGTATGACTGGTCGGCGGCCGGCTACGGCCCCGACGGGCAGCCGCTCGCGGAGGGCGAGCCCGCGCTCGCCCCGGCCGGGGAGCAGGTCGGGCTGGACGCGGAGGCGGCCACCGAGGGCGCCTGGGCGGCCGCACCGGCGGATGGCGTGCCGCAGGACTGGGGCGAGCTCGCTCCGGCGACCGAGGAGCCGGTGGTCGAGCTTGCACCCGAGCCTTCGGCCGAGCCCGGCCTCGAGCCGGCCTGGGAGGTGACGGCCGCGGAGCCCGAGCCCGAGCCCGGTCCGGCCGCCGAGGCCGCGCTGGCCGCCGCGCCGCTCGGGGAGGCGCCGCCGGAGCCGCTCCTGACGGACTGGTCCCCGCCGCCGGAGGAGCTCCCCTTCGATCCCGACGCCCCCTTCGACCACGCCAAGTGGTTCGGCCGGGCCGCCGGGTCCCCCGCGCCGGCCGCCGAGCCGGTGCTGCCGCCGCAGCTCGTCGAGCCGCTCCTCGACCGGGCGCCCGGGCCCGCGCTGGACTTCGACCTCGCCGTCGAGGCGGCTTCCCCGGCGCCGCTCTCCTTCGGCGAGTACGACGAGACGGCCGCGCCCGCCGCCGTCCCCGACCTCGAGCCCCTCGAGGCGGAGGGGGCGCTGGCGCCGGCGCCCGCCCGCGCCGAGCCGCTCCCCCCGGAGCCTGCGCCGCCCGCGGAAGAGCTCCAGGCGGCCTGGTTCGACGACGCGGCACCGGCGGCGCACCAGCCCGCCCCGGCCGGCGCACCGCTCGGCGAGTACGACGAGGCCGGGACGGCCGCCCCGGGGCTCGCCGGCGAGGGGTTCGAGGCGCTGCTCCCCTTCGATCCGGCCGCCGCCTCGGCCGTCGAGCAGGGCGGCATGCCCGAGGGATACGAGCCGGGTGGACCGGCCCTCGATCCCGCCACCCTCCCGGCGATGGAGGTTGGCGGCTCCGAGGACGCGGCCGCCTTCCCCGCCGACTCGACGTACGGCGGCCCGGAGGGCGAGGGCCTCCCGGGCGGACCGCCCCTCGACGTGGACGCCGCCGTCCCCGACTGGCAGCCCGAGACCGCGCTGGAGCAGGGCTTCGCGCTGGCGTCGGACGGCTCGTTCGGCCACGCCGAGCCGCCGCCGACCCCGCCCACCCCGGCCTGGTCCGCCGCCGCCGTCCCGTCCGGCGGCTGGGAGAGCGCCCCGGCGCTCGATCTCGCCGGCCCCTTCGAGGCGCCGACCCTGACGCCGGCGCAGCCCCAGGAGGCCTGGGCGCCTCCCGCCGCGCCGCTCGCGGAGGAGCTGCCGACCATCGACGGCGCCGAGCTGCTCGAGGAGCTGCCCCCGGAGGCGGCCTCGCCGCTCGACCTGTCCGAGCCGTCCGAGCCGGCGCTGGAGTCGCCGCTGGACGGGGCGTTCGAGCAGGCCGAGGCCGTGGAGGCGGCGGCCTATCCGCCACCGGACCTGGCCGGCGACCTCGCGCCCGCCGAGCCCGAGGCGGCCATCGCCGAGCCCGCGCTGCTCGAGCCCGAGCCCGAGCCGGCGCCGTCCGA
>JAJYAW010000335.1 GCA_021779335.1 Myxococcales bacterium
TGGGCGCCGCCATCCGCCAGATGGTGGTCAGCGCCGCCGCGCAGCAGATGGGTGTCCCGGCCAGCGAGTGCACCACCTCGGCGGGCCGTGTGACGCACAAGGCCAGCAACAAGTCCGTGGGCTACAGCGAAGTGGCGGAAGCCGCGGCCAGGCTGCCCGTGCCCATGCTGTCGATGGTGAAGCTGAAGGACCCGAAGGACTACACCATCATCGGCAAGCCCCATAAGGGCGTGGACACGAAGGGCATCGTCACCGGCAAGCCACTGAATCTCGGCGGATCGCTCGGTCGCAAGGACGCGACCGCCCGTGTCCATGAGCGCGACCTCGCCGGGCGGTGGCGTGGCCGTGCCGGTCACCGCCGGCCCCACCGCCGCGCGCGGCGATCCCTCGCTGCCCGCCTCGGCGCCGGTGGGCGACAACACCGCCTTCGCCCGCGCCCCGCCGCCGGCCGACGTCACCGAGGTGGAGGTGCCCCCCCGGCTGGTGCGGCAGCCCTCCTCGCTCGAGCTGCGGGCGCTCTACCCCGAGGCGGCGCGCCGCGACGGCGTCGAGGGGGACGTGCGGCTCGAGCTCCTGGTGAGCGAGACGGGCGCCGTGACCGAGGTCCGCGTCCTCACCCGCGCCGGCCACGGCTTCGACGAGGTGGCGCCGCAGGCGGCCCGCCGCATCGTCTTCCGGCCGGCCGAGCGGGGCGGCCGCCCGGTGGCGGTGCGCATCCCCTGGACCCTCAAGTTCCGCCTCGACGGGTGACCGACATGACGACCACGCCGCAGCGCCGCCCGCCCCCGCTCCTCCTCCTCGCCGCGCTGCTGGCGGCCCCCGCCCTGGCCCAGCAGCCGGCCCCGGCCGCGGCCGACGCCGGGGCGACGTCGGCGGCCCCTCCTCCCGCCGCCCCGGCCGAGCCCACCCTGGCCACGCCCCCGGTCCTGAGGCAGCTCGTGCCGGCCGCCCTGCCGCCCGGCACGGTCTTCCCCTCTCCGGCGGTGGACGTGCTCCTCGGAATCGACGTGGCCGCCACCGGCCGGGTGGAGGCGGTCCGCCTGGAGCAAGGGGCCGGCGAGCCCTTCGACGCGGCCGCCCTGGCCGCCGCCCGCGGCTTCCTCTTCGAGCCGGGGCGGCTCACCACCGGCGAGCCGGTGCCGGTGACGGTCACCTTCAAGTTCACCGTCACCGCCCCTCCGCCCCCGGCGCCGGCCGAGCCCCCGCGCCCCGCGCCGGTCCGCTTCTCCGGCCGGCTGCTGGAGCGCGGCACGCGCCGGCCGCTCCCCGACGCGGCGGTGCAGGTGCGCGCCGGCGGCGCCCCGCTGCGCGCCACCACCGGGCCCGACGGCCGCTTCGCGGTGGAGGTCCCGGACGCCGCCTTCACGGTGGTGGCGGCGCCGGCGGGGCACGAGCGGCTGGAGGTGAAGGTGGTGGCGGCGCCGGGCGAGGAGCGGGCGGAGACCTACTACCTGGAGCGGACCGGCACCGGCTACGAGACGGTCATCCGGGCCGAGCCGGTGCGGCGCGAGATCACCCGGCAGGTGCTCCCGGCCGAGGAGGTGGCCAAGGTGCCCGGCTCGCAGGGCGACACCATCAAGGCCGTGCTCAACCTGCCCGGCGCGGCCCGCACCGCCTTCGGCGGCGCCGTCATCCTGCGCGGCTCCGCGCCGGGCGACAGCCGCTTCTTCGTGGAGGGGCAGGAGATCCCGCTGCTCTACCACTTCGGCGGCCTGCGCAGCACCATCAACCCCCGCTTCCTCGACTCGGTGGTGTTCGTGCCCGGCAACTTCTCGCCCGACTACGGCCGCGCCACCGGCGGCATCATCGAGGTGAAGCTGCGCGATCCGGCCGGCGACCTGGTGCGCGGCGACGCCTCCCTCTCCCTCTACGACTTCGGCGGCTCGGTGGAGGGGCCCGTGGGCGGCGGCTGGTCGGCCGGCGCCGCCTTCCACCGCTCCTGGATCGACACGCTGCTGCCGCTCGTCATCCCCAAGGACGCCAACCTCTCCTTCGACACGGCGCCCCGCTACTACGACTACCAGTTCCTGGCGGCGCGGAGGGTGGGCGACCAGGCGCTGCGGCTGCTGTTCTACGGCTCGCTCGACAAGGTGGTGGTGGTGCTGAAGCACCCCTCCAGCGACCCGAAGATCTCCGGGCAGCTGGCCGCCCGCACCATGTTCCACGCCCTGCAGGCGCGCCTGGCCGGCGAGGTCCGGCCGGGGCTGCGGCAGGAGAGCTCGGTGCAGCTCACCCTCACCCAGTTCCGCACCCGGTTCGGCCCGGAGTTCTACTTCGACCTGGGCGCGCTCACCGGCGCCGTCCGCTCCACCTGGACGCTCGACCTCGCGCCCCGGCTGCAGCTGCGCGGCGGCGTGGACAGCGACGCGACGCGGGCGTCCGTCGACCTCAACGTGCCGCAGGCGCCCAAGGAGGGCGAGGTGCAGACCCCCATCTCCACCTCGCCGACCACGGCGCTCAGGACCACCACCGTGCTGACGCAGCCGGCCGCCTTCGCCGAGCTGCGCTGGGAGCCGCTGGAGGGGCTGGCCGTCATGCCGGGCGTGCGGGCCGACTGGTACAGCGCCATCTCGCGCGGCACGGTGGACCCGCGCCTCGGCGTGCGCTGGCAGGTCGCCCGCGGGACGACCCTCAAGGCCGGCGCGGGGCTCTTCCAGGAGCCGCCGCAGCCGGACGAGAGCGCCGAGGTGACGGGCAACCCGCACCTGCTGGCCCCGCGGGCCGTCCACTGGTCCGCCGGCGTGGAGCGGAGGCTCCTGGACGGCCTCGACGCCGACGTGACCGGTTTCTACAAGCGGCTCTCCCGGCTGGTGGTGCGCAACCCGCTCGCCGCCTACGACCCGGCCGCGCCCCAGTACGTCTCCGACGGCGTGGGGCGGGTCTACGGGCTGGAGGCCACGCTGAGGGCGCGCTTCGGCGAGCGGTTCTTCGGGTGGGTGGCCTACACCTACCAGCGCGCCTTCCGCACCGACCACCCCGGCCAGGCGGAGCGGCGCTTCGACTACGACCAGCCGCACCTCCTCACGGTGCTCGGCACCTGGACCTTCGACCCCAGGTACTCGCTGGGCGCCCGCTTCCGGCTGGTCTCCGGCAACCCCACCACGCCGGTGACCGGCTCGGTGCTCGACGCGGCGACCGGCACCTCCGTGCCGGTCTACGGCGCCACCAACACGGCCCGGCTGCCGGCCTTCGCCCAGCTCGACGTGCGCCTCGACCGGACCTGGACCTACCGGACCTGGAAGCTGGGGCTCTACCTCGACGTGCAGAACGTGACCAACCGGGGCAACGTCGAGGGGTACCGGTACAGCTACGACTACGCCCAGCGGACGCCCGCCACCGGGCTGCCCATCCTGCCCATCCTGGGCGTCCAGGGGGAGTGGTGACCATGTCCAGAGCCCGCGCCGCCGCGCTGCCCCTCCTCGCCGCCGCGGCCCTCGCCGCCGCCGGCTGCGGCAAGACCTTCACCCCGGCCTCGGTGATCGCGGACCGCCGCGTGCTGGCCCTGGTGGCCGAGCCGCCCGAGCTCGACGGCACGGTGGCCGGCGCCTCCACCACCGTCCGGGCCGTCGAGGCGCAGCCCCTCGACGAGCCGGCCCTCCCCGCGGGGACGACGCTGGCCCGGCGCTGGACCTTCTGCCCCTTCTCGGCCGGCGCCGCCACCGCCTACGCCTGCGCCGTGCCGGCCTGCGAGGTGGAGCTCACGCCGGACGCCTCCGGCGCCGTCACGGTGACGCCGCTGGCCGAGCTGCAGGCGTGCCGGGCGCTGCTGGGCGCCGCGCTGCCGCCGGACCTGGCCGGCGCCACGCTCCCGGCCCGGCTCGAGGTGCTGGTGCGCTACCGGCTGGTGGAGGTCACCGCGGCGGCGCCCGCGCCGCGCGAGGTGCCGCTGCGCGAGGCGGTGCAGCGCATCCCGCTCTGGACCCAGCCGCACGCCGGGCTCAACCTGAACCCGGCCTTCGCCGGCGGCGCGCCGGTGACGGTGGACGGCGCCGCAGCCAGCCCCTGCGATCCGGCCGCCCCGGGGCCCTG
>JAJYAW010000336.1 GCA_021779335.1 Myxococcales bacterium
CGGATGGAGTAGTCCTCGATGGGCTCGCCCTCGAGCGAGGGGACCAGCAGGAACTGGAGCTGCACCGCCTGGCCCCCCTCGCCGGCCAGCGCCGCCCGGGCCAGCCGGTCCAGCCGCTGCGCCTCGGCGCCGGAGAGGAGGCCGGCCTCGTCCACCACCGGCCCGCTCAGGGGCGGGACGGCCACCAGCCCGGGGGCGAGCGCCAGCAGCGCGGCGAGGGCGAGGGCGGGCACGTGCCCCCGGCGCTAGAACTTCACCTGCGGGGCCTTGGCCGCGTCGGGCGCGGTGGCCGTGAACTGCGGCTTCGCCTGCTTCTTGTAGAACAGCGAGTTGGTCCAGCTCGAGGGCGGCACCGTCACCAGGTCGTTGAAGGCCCGCACCGCCTCGATGTAGCGGCGCCGGGCGATGGCGATGCGGTTCTCGGTCCCCTCGAGCTGCGCCTGCAGGTCGCGGAAGGTGCCGTCCGCCTTGAGCTGCGGGTAGTTCTCCGAGACGGCCAGCAGCCGCCCCAGCGCGCTCTTGAGCTGCCCCTGCGCCTCCTCGAACTGCTTGAGCTTCTCCGGGGTCAGGTCGTTCACCGAGAGCGTCACGCCGGTGGCCCGGGCGCGGGCGTCCACCACCGCCTGCAGGGTCTCCTTCTCGTGGGAGGCGTAGCCCTTCACCGTGGCGACCAGGTTGGGGACCAGGTCGGCGCGGCGCTGGTACTGGTTCTCCACCTCGGCCCAGGCGGCGCCGACGGCGTTCTCGCCCTGGGGGATGGCCTGGTAGCCGCAGCCGGTGGCGAGGACGGCGGCGGTGGCGGCGAGCGCGAGCGACGTGCGGGGGGAGTTCATGGCGCGAGTCTCCGGCCTGGTGAGCGCGGCGGCAAGGAGAAATGGGGGCGCGGCGTGGTAGACCGGACGGGTCCCCGAGCCGGAGGGTCCTCATGCCGCGCCGCCAGCCCACCGTCCGGCCCCCCTCGCGCGGCGAGGGCGGGCTCGTCCTCCGCTACGCGCGGTTCTACCGGGTGGTGCGCCGCATCCCGCGCGGCCGGGTGGCCACCTACGGGCAGGTGGCGGCGCAGGCCGGCCTGCCCCGCGGGGCGCGCCTGGCCGGCTCCGCCCTGTCGGCCCTGCGCGGCGCGGCCCACGACGTGCCCTGGCAGCGGGTCTTAGGGGCGCGCGGGCGGGGCCGGGCCGGCGTGTCGCTCAAGGACCCCATGGGCGCCGGCGCGCAGCGCGACCTCCTGGAGCGCGAGGGGGTGGAGTTCGACGCGCGCGGCCGCGTGGACCTGGCCCGCTTCGGCTGGCGCCCTAGGTCACGGGCGTAGACCTCACCTTCCAGATGTCGTCGGCGTACTCCCGGATGGTCCGGTCGGAGGAGAACTTGCCGGAGCGGGCCGTGTTGAGGATGGCCTTGCGGGTCCACTCGTCCTGGTCGAGCCAGGCCTGCGAGACGCGGTCCTGGCAGGCGCAGTAGGCCTTGAAGTCGGCCAGGCACATGTAGGGGTCGCCGCCGTTGAGGAGCGAGTCGACGATGGGCCGGAACAGGCCGGGCTCGCCGGGCGAGAAGGTCCCGCCGCCGATGGCGTCGAGCACCGCCTTCAGGTCCCGGTCGTTGCGGTACCACTCCCAGGGCTGGTAGCCGCGCGCCCGCAGGGCCGCCACCTCCTCCACCGTCATGCCGAAGAGGAAGAAGTTCTCCGCCCCCACCTCCTCGCGGATCTCGACGTTGGCCCCGTCGAGCGTGCCGATGGTGAGGGCGCCGTTCAAGGTGAATTTCATGTTGCCGGTGCCGGAGGCCTCCTTGCCCGCGGTGGAGATCTGCTCGGAGAGGTCGGCGGCCGGGTAGATGCGCTCGCCCAGGCTGACCCGGAAGTTGCGCAGGAAGACCACCGCGATGCGCCCCTGGACGTCCACGTCGCGGTTGACGAGGTCGCCCACCGCGTTGATGAGCTTGATGATCTGCTTGGCCATGGCGTACCCGGGGGCCGCCTTGCCGCCGAACAGGTAGCTGCGCGGCACCGGCTTGTAGCCCGGGTCGGCCTTCAGGCGCAGGTACTCGTGGGCCACCCGCAGGATGGCCAGCAGCTGGCGCTTGTACTCGTGGATGCGCTTCACCTGCACGTCGAAGATGGAGTCGACGTCCAGGGTGATGCCGTTCTCGGCCCGCACGATCTCGGCCAGGCGCGCCTTGTTCTCGCGCTTCACGTCGCGGAAGAGGCGGCGGAAGCCGGCGTCCTGGGCCAGCGGCTCCAGCCTCCGGAGCTCGGCGCCGTCGGTGATCCAGCCCGGGCCGATGACCTCGGTGAGGGCCCGGGCCAGCTCCGGGTTGGAGGCCAGCAGCCAGCGGCGCGGCGTCACGCCGTTGGTCTTGTTGTTGAACTTGTCCGGCCAGAGCCGGTCGAAGTCGTGGAAGAGGTGCTTCTTGAGCAGGTCGGTGTGGAGCGCGGCCACGCCGTTGACGGAGTGGGAGCCCACCACCGCCAGGTTGGCCATGCGCACCTGCTTGACGGCGCCCTCCTCGATGAGCGACATGCGCGCGATGGCCCCCTCGTCGGCCCGCCCGGAGGCGCGGCACTCGTCGAGGAAGCGGGCGTTGATCTCGTAGATGAGCTCCAGGTGGCGCGGCAGGACCCGCCCGAAGAGGTCCACGCTCCAGCGCTCCAGCGCCTCGGGCAGCAGGGTGTGGTTGGTGTAGCCGAAGGTGGCGCGGCAGAGGGTCCAGGCCTCGTCCCACGCCATGGCGTGCTCGTCGACCAGCACCCGCATGAGCTCGGCGATGGCGATGGCCGGGTGGGTGTCGTTGAGCTGGATGGCCACCTTGGCGGTGAAGTCGCCGAAGCCGTCGTGGACCTTGAGGTGGCGGGTCACGATGTCGTGGATGGAGCAGGCCACGAAGAAGTACTGCTGCTGCAGCCGGAGCTCCTTGCCCATGACGGTGAGGTCGTTGGGGTAGAGCACCTTGGAGATGTTCTCCGAGAGGTCCTTCTCCTCCACGGCGCGCAGGTAGTCGCCGGCGTTGAAGTTGGCGAGGTCGATCTCCTTGGAGGCGCGGGCGCGCCAGAGCCTGAGCGTGTTGACGTTGCCCTGCCCGTAGCCGGCCACCGGCACGTCGTAGGGCATGCCCATGACCTTGCGCCCGTCCACCCAGCGGACCCGCGGCCGGCCGGCCTCGTCCTTGACGTGCTCGGTCCGGCCGTAGAGCTGGATGGGCACCTGCGCCTCGGGGCGCGGGATCTCCCAGGCGCAGCCGAAGCGGAGCCACTCCTCCGGCCGCTCGATCTGGTAGCCGTTGCGGATCTCCTGGTCGAAGATGCCGAACTCGTAGCGGATGCCGTAGCCGTAGGCCGGCAGCTGCAGGGTGGCCATCGAGTCGAGGAAGCAGGCGGCCAGGCGCCCCAGGCCGCCGTTGCCCAGGCCGGCGTCCGGCTCCTGCGCCAGCAGGTCGGAGAGGTCGAGCCCCAGGTCGGAGAGGGCCGCCTTCATGTTCTGCTGCAGCCCCAGGTTGATGAGGTTGTTCTCCATGAGCCGCCCCATGAGGAACTCCAGGGACAGGTAGTAGACCCGCTTGGCGTCGCGCTTGTAGTAGGTCTGCTGCGTCTGGATCCAGCGCCGCATCATCCGGTCGCGCACGGCGTAGGCCGCGGCGAAGTAGCGGTCCATGGGCGTGGCGGTGTGCTCGTCCTTGCCCTGGGAGTACTGGAGGTGGTCGGCGAAGGAGCGCTTGAGGGCGTCGGCGTCGGAGGCGGTCCGGGCGTTGGGGAGGTCGCGGGAGCGCTCCAGCGCCTTGGTCTCCTCGGTGCGGCTCCCCTTCTTCGTCGCAGCCATCCGTCCTCCTCCACCGCCGCAGGTGAGGCGCGCGGCGCCGCCGGAAAGGGGGGAGTCTAACCCGGGTTCGAGGCGGGCGCCCGCAGCGTTCGGACGATCCGACGTAAGTCCTCGCCGCCGCCCGTCGTGACCTGAACGCCCGCTCCGGAGAGCATCGCGCCCCTGCTCAGGGAGGGCGCGATGGACTTCGAGAAGGCGGCGATGGCG
>JAJYAW010000337.1 GCA_021779335.1 Myxococcales bacterium
CGAGCAGCGGCTCGTCGCTCTTCAAGAAGACCTCCCAGTCGGCCCAGCCGCGCTGCGCCGGCCTGTTCCCCTGGCCCGGGCGCCCGGCCCAGCAGGCCACCTCCACCGTGCCGGAGAGATCCTCCAGCGTGATGAAGCCGAAGCGGGTCCCCTTCTCCTTGTTCATGCGCTCGCGGAGCGAGGCCACCACGCCCACCACGGTCACCTTGTCCTTCTCGCGCTTCTGCGCCACCGCGGCGCAGGTCGAGGAGGCGTAGCGGCGCACCTCCTTCTCGTGGCCGGCCAGCGGGTGGCCGGTGATGTAGAAGCCCAGCGCCTCCTTCTCGAAGGCCAGCCGCACCCGCTCCGGCCACTCCTCGACCCGCCCCTCGCCGAGCGGGTCGCCCAGCCTCGGGTAGCGGGGCGCCGCCTCCACCGCCGGCCCGGCCCCGAAGAGGGAGACCTGGCCGCTGGCCCGATCGGCCTGGGTCGAGGCGCCCGCCGCGAAGGCCTGCTCGATGCCGGCGTGGAGCTGCCAGCGCGGCGTCCCCTCGAAGTCGAAGGCGCCGCTCTTCACCAGCGCCTCCACCACCTTCTTGTTGATCTTGCGCGCGTCCACCCGCGAGGCGAAGTCGAAGAGCGACCTGAACGGCCCGCCCTCGGCGCGGGCCGCCAGGATGGCCTCCACCGCCGCCTCCCCCACGCCCTTGACGGCGCCCAGGCCGAAGCGGATGCGCCCCTTGAGCCGCTCGCCCGCCTGGCCCGGCAGGGCGCGGAACTCGGCGTTGGACTCGTTGACGTCCGGCTGGAGCACCTCGATGCCGCCGGAGCGCGCCTCGCCGATGTGGGCCACCACCTTGTCGGTGTTGGAGGCCTCGCTCGAGATGAGCGCGGCCATGAACTCCACCGGGTAGTGGGCCTTGAGCCAGGCGGTCTGCACCGTGAGCAGGCCGTAGGCCGCCGAGTGGCTCTTGTTGAAGCCGTAGGCGGCGAACTTCTCCATCAGGTCGAAGACGCCGCCGGCCACCCTGGGATCCACGCCGTTGGCGGTGGCGCCCTCCATGAAGCGCGCCCGCTCCTTCTGCATGACGTCGGCCTTCTTCTTGCCCATGGCGCGGCGGAGCAGGTCGGCCTGGCCCAGGCTGTAGCCGCCCAGCGCCTGGGAGATCTGCATGACCTGCTCCTGGTACACGATGACGCCGTAGGTGCTCTCCAGGATGGGCTGCAGCTTGGGGTGGTCGTAGACCACGCGGTCGCGCCCGTGCTTCCGGTCGATGTAGACGTCGACCATGGTGCGCCCGTCCTCCAGCTTCTGGTCGAGCGGCCCCGGGCGGTAGAGGGCGCCGGCGGCGATGACGTCCTCGAAGCGCGAGGGCTTCATCTTCATCACCATCTCGGTGAAGCCGGACGACTCCATCTGGAAGACGCCGGCCGTGTCGCCGCGGCTGATGAGGTCGTAGACGGCCGGGTCGTCGATGGGGACGTCGCTCGCCTCCAGCTCCTTCAGCTCGGGGTGGTTGGCCCGCACCAGCCGGAGCGCGTCGTCGATGACGGTGAGGGTCTTCAGCCCCAGGAAGTCGAACTTCACCAGGCCGGCCGCCTCCACCTCCTCCTTGGCGAACTGGGAGACCAGCATGTCGGACTTGTCGTCCTGGTAGACCGGCACGTACTCCCAGAGCGGCTTGCCGGCGATGACCACGCCGGCGGCGTGCAGCCCGGCCTGCCGGTTGAGCCCCTCCAGGCTCATGGCGATGTCGAGCAGGTCCCGGGTGGTGACCTTCTCGGTCACGCCGCCCGAGCTGGTCCACTGGTGGAGCGGCTGCGGCTTCTCCCACATCTCCGCCAGGCGCGCCTCGGGCGGCTGGGCCGCCGCGCCGTCCCTGGCGGGCACGCCGAAGACCAGCTCCTTGAGCGTGGGCGTCTTGCCCTGGACGGGGTCGGGGACCAGCTTGGCGATGCGATCGCCCTCCGCGAAGGGGAGCCCCATGACCCGCACCACGTCGCGGATGACGGAGCGGGCCTTGAGCGAGCCGAAGGTGATGATCTGGCCGACGTTGTCCTTGCCGTACTTGCCGCGCACGTAGGTGATGACCTGGTCGCGCTTGTCCTGGCAGAAGTCGATGTCGAAGTCCGGCATCGAGACGCGCTCGGGGTTGAGGAAGCGCTCGAAGAGCAGGTCCCAGCGGAGCGGGTCGAGATCCGTGATGCGCAGGCTCCAGGCCACGATGGAGCCCGCGCCGGAGCCGCGCCCCGGCCCCACCGGCACGCCGTGCTCCTTGGCCCAGTTGATGAAGTCGGCCACGATGAGGAAGTAGCCGGGGAAGCCCATCTTCTTGATGACCCCGAGCTCCAGCTCGAGCCGCGCCCGGTAGGCGTCGCGGTCGTGCGGGTACTTCCCCTCGATCTCGCGGAAGCGCCGGTCCAGCCCCTTCCTGGCCGAGGCGTCGATGTAGTCGTCCTCGCCGACGCCCTCGGGGAGCTGGAAGCGGGGCAGGAAGCTCTTCCCCAGCGAGAGCTCGACGTGGCACAGCTCGGCGATGCGCTGCGTGTTGGCGATGGCCTCGCCGAACTGCGGCAGCGCTGCCGTCATCTCGGCCGGGCTGGCGATGAAGAGGCCGTCGGTGTCGTGCTTGATCCGCTTCTCGTCGTTGAGCGTCTTGTTGGAGGCGATGCACATCAGCACGTCGTGGGCCCGCGCGTCCTTGCGGTCCACGTAGTGCGCGTCGGCGGTGGCCACCAGCGGGATGCCCTCCGCCTCGGAGAGCTCGGCCAGCTTCTGGTTCACGTCGAGCTGGTCCTTCATCCCGTTGGACTGGACCTCCAGGAAGAAGGCGCCCGGATCGAAGATGTCCCGGTACTCCCGGGCGGCGCGGCGGGCGCCGTCCATGTCCCCCTGCCGGCACAGCCGCGGCACCTCGCCGCCCAGGCAGGCGGTCAGGCCGATGAGCCCCTTCGAGTGCTGGCGCAGCAGCGCCTTGTCGATGCGGGGGTCGTAGTAGAAGCCCTCGGTGAAGGCCTTGGAGGAGAGCAGCCGCAGGTTGGCCCAGCCCTCGGCGTCCTTGGCGAGCAGGATGAGGTGGCGGCCGACCCGCTCGGTCCGGTCGGTGCGCCCCTTCTCCCCGGCGACGTAGGCCTCCATGCCGAGGATGGGCTTCACCCCGGCCTCCCTGGCCTTCTTGTAGAAGTCCACCGCGCCGAAGAGGTTGCCGTGGTCGGTGACGGCCACCGACGTCATGCCCCGCTCCGTCACCGTCCTCAGCAGGTCCTTGATGCGGATGGCCCCGTCGAGGAGGGAGTAGAGCGTGTGCAGGTGCAGGTGGGTGAAGTCGGCCATGACCGTCCGGAAGGCAGGGGAGGGGAGCCTTCCTTAGCAGGCCGGTCTGACCCGCGAAACGGGCGCCGCGGAGGCGCCGCCTACCGCCTCCGCCCGGCGCCCGCCTTCTTCCCGGCCTTCCTGGCCGGCGCCTTCCTCAGCGCGGCCTTCCTCGCGGGGGCCTTCCTGGCGGCCGGCTTCCGGGCGGCCGGCTTCCGGGCCGCGGCCGGCGGCGTGTGGATGACCGCCTCCAGGTGGTGGCCGGAGGGGTCGTCGATGAAGGCGCCGTAGTAGTTGGGGTGGTAGTGGGCCCGCAGCCCCGGGGCGCCGTTGTCCCTGGCGCCCGCGGCGAGGCCGGCGGCGTGGAAGGCGTCGACGGCGGCGCGCGAGGAGGCCGCGAAGGCGAGGTGCTGCGGCGCCGCCGCCGGATCCGCCGCGAGCCAGAGGTCGGCCTTGCCGCCCGCGCCCAGGCCGATGGTCTCGGGGGACTCGTGCAGGACCGCGTAGCCCAGCGGCGCCAGGGCGGCGGCGTAGAAGGCCCTGGAGGCGGCGAGGTCGTGGACGCGCAGCGTGACGTGGTCGAGCATGGAGGTCTCCTCGGAGGGAGCACCGACTTCACCACCGGCCGGGTGCCGCAGCCTAGGCCCCCGGTGAGGTGCCTCGCCGGGGCGCCGCCCGGGCCCGGGCGCCGGGCGGGCGCGGG
>JAJYAW010000338.1 GCA_021779335.1 Myxococcales bacterium
CAGGGTGGCGAGCGCTAGCATCAGCGCCGACGCCGCGAGGCGCGCCCGTGCGGCGCCCCAGGTCACGGCGCGCCCTCCGGCGGCGCCAGCGCCGTCACCTCGAGCCCGGCGCCGCGAGGCTGCACCCGCACCTCGCCCTGCTCCCCCAGCCGGCCCAGGACCGCCACCTCGACGTCGAGGAAGCGCGGGACCACCGCGGCGACGTCCAGCAGGTGGGCGCTCACCTCGCCGACCGACCAGCGGCTGGCCGGCACCACGCCGGGCGGCTGGGGCACCAACCCCGCCGCCAGCAGCGCCGCCGGCACGACGAGCTGGTCGGCCAGGTGGGACTCGACGGCGCCGCCGCGGGTCAGGTGCTCGCGGAGGTCCGCCACGGCCGAGTCCACCGGGTCCACCCCTCCCGGCTCGCGCCCCGCCACGGCCCCGTGGCTGCTGCGCGATCGCTCGAAGGAGGCCACCAGCAGGACGTGGCTCCCCGCCGAGCCGCGCACCGGCAGCGGGAGCCGCTCGGCCTCGGCCGCCACCCCCAGCGCCCGGAGCGACCGGACCGCGCGCGCGGCGAGCCGGTCGGCCACCTCCGCGTCCACGCCGCCGCCCAGCGAGATGACCTCCACCTCCCGCAGCGTGCCGCGGTGGCGCAGGTCGAGCGGCGGCATGGCGTGCGCCGGGTCGATCCGGACCGACACCTCCCCGCCCCCGCCCGCGAGGAAGCCGGCCGCCTGGAGCGAGACCTCCACCTGGAAGCCCAGCCGCGCCACCGCCGGGCACCAGGCCAGGGCCAGGTCGTGGAAGGTGGGCGCCTGCGCCTGGTGCGTGGCGCCGCGCAGCACCAGCGTGGAGGGGCCGCCGGCCAGCGAGAGCGGCCAGCAGACGGTCTGGAGCAGCAGCGCGGTCGAGCCGGAGGCGCCCGCGTCCAGCTCCAGCCCCTCGACCGGGACCACCGGCCGGCGCGGCGCGAACTCGAGCCGGGGCGAGCCGACCTCGTCGCCGCCGAGCACCGCGTCGCAGAGCCGGGCGGCGGCGCGCGCCGCCAGGAGGTGCGAGCCGCGCAGCCCGGGGTCGGGCCGCCCGGCGCGGAAGCCGACCGCGGTGAAGGCGCGCCCGGTCACGCAGGAGAGCGCCAGGGCGGTTCTGAGCCGCTGTCCGCCGCCGTCGCCCTCGCCGCCGTCGAGCAGGATGGGGAGGTCGTCGGGCATCGCGGCGACTCTAGCGCGCCGCTGGCCCCCGCCGGTGACCGCCCGCCGCGCCCCTCGGGGGGCGTGCCCGGCCGGCGCGTGCTAGAAGGGCTGGTGCTCGCGGCGGTCGTCGTCTTCACCCTCACCTACCTGGCCATCGCCGCCGGCCGCCTCCCGGGCCTCTCCGTCGACCGGCCGGCCGCCGCCCTGCTCGGCGCGGTCCTCATGGTGGCGACCGGCGTGCTCTCCCCCGCCGAGGCCGGGGCGGCGGTGAACGGCGACACGCTCGGGCTCCTGCTCGGGATGATGATCCTCTCGGCCTACCTGGGCGAGGCCGGCTTCTTCCGGTGGGCCTCCTGGCGCGTCATCCGGGCCGCCGGCTCCTCGCGGGCGCTGCTGTGGGGGCTCACCCTCACCGCCGGGGTGCTCTCCGCCTTCCTGGTCAACGACACCGTCTGCCTCATGATGACGCCGCTCGTGGTCCGGCTCGTCGACGACGCCGACCTGCCGGCGCTCCCCTTCCTGCTGGCGGTGGCGTTCGGCGCCAACGCCGGCAGCGTGGCCACCCTGACCGGCAACCCGCAGAACATGATCGTGGGGACCCTCTCCGGCATCCCCTACACCACCTTCTCCGCGGCGCTGGCGCTGCCGGCCCTGGCCTCCCTCCTCTGCGTGGCGGGGCTGCTGCAGCTCCTCTTCCGGCGCGAGCTGCCGCGCGGCCCGCTGGCCGCGGTGGTCGTGCCGGCCCCGCCGCTCGAGCCGCGGCTCCTCCGCAAGGCGCTCGCCGCCACGGCCCTCTGCCTGGCCGGGTTCGTGGCCGGCCTCTCCCTGGCCTGGACCGCCCTCTTCGCCGGCGCGCTCCTCATGGCGGTGGCCGGTCGGGCGCCCCGCGAGGCGCTCGCCAGGGTGGACTGGCCGCTCCTGATCTTCTTCGCCGGCCTCTTCGTGGTCGTGGCCGGGGTGGGGCGGGCCGGGGCGGCCGAGGCGATGTACCACGCCCTGGCGCCGGCCCTCGGGGCCGGGGCGGCGCGGCAGGCGGTGGTCTTCGGCCTCTTCTCGGCGGGGGCCTCGCAGGTGGTCTCCAACGTCCCCTTCGTCATCCTGGCCGGCGCCTGGATCCCGCGGCTCGCCGATCCGACCCTGCTCTGGCTCGCCACCGCCCTCGCCTCCACCCTGGCGGGCAACCTGACCGTCGTCGGGTCGGTGGCCAACCTCATCGTGCTCGAGCTGGCGGGGCCGAAGGGCCGGGTCGGGTTCTGGCGCTTCCTGAGGTACGGGGCGGTGGTCACGCTCGTGACCCTGGCGGTGGGGCTCGGGATCCTCCTCGGCGAGCGGGCGCTGGGCTGGATCTGAAGCGGCCCTGGATGCCTGCAATCCTCGATGGTTACGCCGATGCCTCCACGGCCCCCGCCCGGGGCGGTCGCCAGGGGCGCGGGCCGTCGGACCAGCGAAATAGTCCGCTTGGGATTCCGTAGGAATCTGCATGGTTGCGGCCGCCGCGATGACGGGACTAGGTTTCGCGCTCTCCCTCGAGCCGGAGGAGCGCCTGGCCCCACCGATCACCACCGACGCGGCCTTCGCTCGCGCGGCGGGGCGCGGTGACAAGCAGGCCTTCACCCGGCTGGTCGATCTGCACCAGCGGTCCGTCTTCGGGCTCTGCCTGCGGCTCCTCCGCGACCCCGAGGAGGCCCGCGACGCCGCCCAGGAGACCTTCGTGCGCGCCTACGGCGCGGTCTCGACCTACGACGCCAGCCAGCCCTTCGCGCCCTGGCTGCTCCGCATCGCCCGCAACCACTGCCTCGACCTCCTGCGGCGCCGCGTCCCGGCGGCCGCCCAGGTCCACCTGGACGCCGAGCCCGAGGACGGCGCCCCGGCCCGCGAGCTGGCCGACACCGAGGCTCCGGCCGCCGACACGCTGCTGGAGCGGGCCCAGACCCGCAGCGCCCTCGACGCGGCGGTGTCCCAGCTGCCGCCCAACTACCGCGAGGTCGTGCACCTCTTCCACGTCGAGCACCTCTCCTACCGGGAGATCGCCGGCACGCTCGACGTGCCCATCGGCACCGTGATGACCTGGCTGCACCGCGCCCGCGGCAAGCTGCGCGAGTCGCTCACCGCGCAGGGAATGGAGCTCCGTCCATGAACACCTTCAGCGAACACCTCACCGACGCCATGGCGCAGCGCCTCCTCGACGGCGTGCTCGACCCGGTGCACGACGCCGGCGCCGAGGCCCACGCCAGCCAGTGCCCCGAGTGCGCCGCGCTCGTGGAGTCCTACCGGATCCTCGGCGACGCCCTCGACGGCCTGGCCGTCCCCGAGCTGGCCGCCGGCTTCACCGCCTCGGTGCTCGAGCGGATCGAGGTGGCCGAGGCCCGGCAGGCCCGGGAGCGGTGGCTGGCCGTCTCGGTGCTCTCCGGCGTGCTGCTGGTGGCCGCCGGGGCGCTGCTGGCCGCCGGCGCCGGCGGGCTGGCCGCCACCGTGAGCGGCTGGGCGGACGGCCTGGCCGAGGCCACCCGGGCCCTGAGCATCGGGCGCCAGGTCCTGCCCGGCCTCCTCGCCGCGCTCCGGCTGCCGCTCCTGGCGGGCGCGGCCGCCGTGGTCATCCCGCTGCTCCTCGGGCTCACCCGGCTCATGCCGGCCCCCCGCACCCAGTCCATCTGATCGGATCCACCATGCTCGCCCTCCTGGCCACCATCGCCTTGCTGCAGTCGGCCGAGGCCGACGCGGCGCCGCCCCCGCCCCCGCCACGGGTCGAGCTGGCGGCCCCCGCCCCCCCGGCGGCCGTGCCCCAGCCGCCCCGCGCCCCGAAGGGCCCGCCC
>JAJYAW010000339.1 GCA_021779335.1 Myxococcales bacterium
CGCCGGGCGCTCGCGCTGGCCGCGGCCCGGGTGCGGGCCTTCCACGAGCGGGAGCGCGACGCCGAGGTGCCCGCCTTCACCGACGCGCTGGGGGCCCGCCTGGCGCAGGTGGTCCGGCCGCTCGCCCGCGTCGGCCTCTACGTGCCGGGCGGCACGGCCCGCTACCCGTCGTCGGTCCTCATGACCGCCATCCCGGCCAAGGTGGCGGGCGTGAAGGACGTGGTGGTGACCACCCCGGCCCTGCGGGGCTCCGGCGAGGTGGACGCCTGGACGCTGGCCGCCTGCCACGCCTCGGGGGTCTCGGCGCTGGTGAAGGTGGGCGGCGCCCAGGCCGTGGCGGCGCTGGCCTACGGCACCGCCACCGTGCCCGCCGTGGACAAGATCTGCGGCCCGGGCAACGCCTACGTGGCGGCGGCCAAGCGGCTGGTCTTCGGCCAGGTCGACATCGACATGATCGCCGGCCCCAGCGAGATCCTGGTGCTGGCCGACGGCCGGGCCGACGCCGCCGAGGTGGCGAGCGATCTCCTGGCGCAGGCGGAGCACGACGTGCGCGCCGTGGCCGTGCTGGTGACGCCCTCGGCCAGGCTGGCCGCGGCCGTGGAGGCCGAGGTGGCCCGGCAGCTCGGCGACCTGCCGCGCCGCGACATCGCCGCCCGCGCCATCGAGGAGCGGAGCGCGCTGGTGGTGACCCGCGGCCTCGCCGAGGCGGTGCGGCTCGCCGACGAGTGGGCGCCGGAGCACCTGGCCCTGCACGTGGCGGAGGCGCGCCGGCTGGTGCCGCGCCTCTCCCGCGCCGGCGCCGTCTTCGTGGGCGCCTCCACGCCGGAGGCGGTGGGCGACTACCTGGCCGGCCCGAGCCACGTGCTCCCGACCGCCGGGACGGCGCGCTTCGCCTCGCCCCTCTCGGTGGCCACCTTCCGGCGCCGCATGAGCGTGCTCGAGTTCACGCCCCGCGCGCTGGCGGCGGTGGCGCCCGCCGTGAAGGCGCTGGCCGGGGCCGAGGGGCTGGCGGCCCACTGGCGCGCCGTGAAGCTCCGGGTGGAGCGGGCGGCCGCGAGGCCCGCGCCGGGGCGGCGCACGGGGTCGACGCCGGGGGCGAAGCCGAGATCGAGGTCGAGGTCGAAGTCGAAGGGAGCGCGGTGATGGCGGCGAGGAAGCGGGCTCCGAGGACGCAGGCGGCGCGGGCCAAGCCCGCGGGTGGGCGGCGGCGGCCCGGCCGCGGCGCCGTCTCCCGCAAGACGAAGGAGACCGACATCGCGGTCTCGGTCGAGCTCGGCGGCCTGGTGGCCGCCATCCGCACCGGCCTGCCCTTCTTCGACCACATGCTCTCGCAGATCGCCCGCCACGGCGCGCTCGGCCTGGAGGTGTACGCCAAGGGCGACCTCGAGGTGGACGCCCACCACACCGTCGAGGACGTGGGCATCGCGCTCGGCGAGGCGCTCCGCGAGGCGCTGGGCGACAAGGCCGGCCTGGCCCGCTACGGCCACGCCGTGGTGCCGCTCGACGAGGCGCTGGTGGAGGCCGTGGTGGACCTCTCCGGCCGCCCGCACCTCACCTTCAACGCCAGGCTCCCCAGCGGCAAGAGGTTCATCGGCGACTACGACGTGGACCTGACGCAGGACTTCTTCCAGGCGCTGGTGAACCACGCCCGGCTCACGCTCCACGTCGACGTGCGCTCCGGCCGCAACCTGCACCACGTGGTGGAGGCCACCTTCAAGGCGGTGGCGCGGGCCCTGCGCGCCGCCACCGTCCGCGAGGGGACGGCCCTGCCGTCCACCAAGGGCGTGCTGTGAGCCTCGGCCCGGCCCGGCCGCCCGGCACGGTGGCGCTGGTGGACTACGGCGCCGGCAACCTGCGCTCGGTGGAGAACGCCCTGCGCGAGGTGGGCGCGGCCGTGGTGGTGACCCATGACCCCGAGGCGGTGCGGCGCGCCGACCGGGTGGTGGTGCCGGGGCAGGGGGCCATGCCCGCCTGCGCCGAGGCCATGCGCCGGAGCGGCGTGGAGGCGGCGCTGCGGGAGGCCATCGCGCGGGGCGCGCCGGTCCTGGGCATCTGCGTCGGCCTGCAGATCCTCTTCGAGGCGGGGGAGGAGGCCGGCGGGGCGCGGGGGCTGGGGCTCGTCCCCGGCACCATCCGGCGCCTGCCGGCCGGCGTGAAGCTGCCCCACATCGGCTGGTCGCCGCTCCGCGCCGCCGGGCCGCTCGACCCGCTCCTCGCCCCGCTCGACGGGCAGTACGCCTACTTCGCCCACAGCTTCGCCGCCCCGGCCGACGCGCCGGGCGTGCAGCTCCTGGCCGACCACGGCCGGCCGTTCTGCGCGGCGCTGGCGCGCGGCAACCTCTTCGCGGTCCAGTTCCACCCGGAGAAGAGCCAGGCGGTCGGGCTCTCCTTCCTGCGCCGCTTCGTGGGGATCTGACATGCAGGTCATCCCGGCCATCGATCTCATGGGCGGCGAGGTGGTCCGCCTGGAGAAGGGCGACTTCGCCACCCGGAAGGTCTACTCGCGCCACCCGGCCGAGCAGGCCGCCGAGTTCCGGGCGGCCGGCGCCCGCGTCCTCCACGTGGTGGACCTGGACGGCGCCAGGGCCGGCTGGCCGGTCAACCTCGACACGGTGCGCCAGCTCTGCCAGGTCGAGGGGCTGGAGGTCGAGCTGGGCGGCGGCCTGAGGACGCTCTCCGACATCGAGCGGGTGCTCGCGCTGGGGGTGGCCGCGGTGGTGCTGGGGACCGCCGCGGTGGAGCGGCTGGACCTGGTGCGCCAGGCCTGCCAGCGCTTCCCGGGGCGGGTGCGCTGCGGCATCGACGCCCGCAACGGCGAGGTCAAGGTGGCCGGCTGGCTGGAGGGCTCGGGGCTGAAGGCCGCCGAGGTGGCGCGGCGGGTCCGCGAGGCCGGGGTCACGCTCGTCGAGTACACCGACGTGGCGCGCGACGGCATGTTCAGCGGGGTGGACGCGGCCGGGGCCGCCGCCATCCAGGCCGAGGTGGGCGTGCCGGTGGTGGCCTCCGGCGGCGTGGCCGGGCTCGACGACGTGCGCGCCTGCCTGGCGGCCGGCCTGGCCGGCGTCATCGTGGGCAAGGCGCTCTACGAGGGGCGCTTCAAGCTGGCCGACGCGGTGGCGCTGGCGTCCGGGCCGCCGGTGTCGTAGTCGAACGGGCCCTCGGAGATCTCTCGCATGCCCGCCAAGCGCATCATCCCCTGCCTCGACGTGAAGGACGGGCGCGTCGTGAAGGGGGTCAACTTCCAGCACCTGCGCGACGCCGGCGATCCGGTCGAGGCGGCCGCCCGCTACGACGCCCAGGGCGCCGACGAGGTCACCTACCTCGACATCGCCGCCACCCTGGAGAACCGCGGCACGCTCCTCGAGCTCGTCACCCGCACCGCGGCGCGAGTCTTCGCGCCGCTCACGGTGGGCGGCGGGGTGCGCAGCGAGCAGGACTTCGTGGCCCTGCTCCACGCCGGCGCCGACAAGGTGAGCGTCAACTCCTCGGCGGTGAGGGAGCCCGGCCTGGTGGACCGGCTCTCGGCCATCGCCGGGGCGCAGGCCCTGGTGGTGGCGGTGGACGTGAAGCGGCGCCCGCGGGCCCAGGGGCGGCCGCAGGAGTGGGAGGTCCACGTGGCGGGCGGGTCCAGGCCCACCGGCCTGGAGGGGCTGGCGTGGTGCCGCGAGGTGGCGGCGCGCGGCGCCGGCGAGCTCCTCCTCACCTCCATGGACCGCGACGGCACGCGGGCCGGCTACGACCTCGAGCTCCTCGAGCAGGTCTGCGGCGCGGTCACCATCCCGGTCATCGCCTCCGGCGGGGTGGGCACGCTCGAGCACCTCGCCGAGGGGCTCCGGTTCGCGGACGCGGCGCTGGCCGCCTCCATCTTCCACGACGGCAAGCACACCGTGCAGGAGGCCAAGGCCTTCCTGCGCGCGCGCGGCATCGAGGTGAGGCCATCATGACCAGGAAGAAGAAGGCCGTCAGGGCGCCGGCGCGGGC
>JAJYAW010000340.1 GCA_021779335.1 Myxococcales bacterium
GCCGCGCCTCTTCACCCCCTTCTTCCGCACCGACCGGAGCCGCGCCCGCGGCACCGGCGGCGTCGGGCTCGGCCTGGCCCTGGCCCGCCGCATCGCCGAGGCGCACGGCGGCACGATCGGCGCGGCCGCCGCGCCGGGTGGGGGCAGCGCCTTCCGGGTCGCGCTGCCGGCGGAGGGCGAGGAGGGCGGCGGGGAGGGGGAGGCCGGCGCGCCGGGCTGAGGTCCGCGGCCTCGCGGCTGGCCGCTCCCTCCGGTCCGCGGCTGGCGTCACCCCTGGTGCGGGTAGCCCACCTGGTGGGGCGGGTCGAAGGTCTCCTTCACCGTCCGCAGCGAGGTCCAGCGCATCAGGTTGGCCATCGAGCCGGCCTTGTCGTTGGTGCCCGAGCCGCGGGCGCCGCCGAAGGGCTGCTGGCCCACCACCGCGCCGGTCGGCTTGTCGTTGACGTAGAAGTTGCCCGCCGCGTCCACCAGCCGGCGGCTCAGGCCGGCCACCGCCGCGCGGTCCCGGGCGAAGACGGCGCCGGTCAGCGCGTACGGCGAGGTGGACTCGCAGAGGTCCACCGCCTCGTCGAGCCTCGCGTCCTCGTAGACCCAGACGGTCAGGACCGGCCCGAAGATCTCCTCCTGCATGAGCCGCGAGCGCGGGTCGTCGGTCACCACCACGGTGGGCTGGATGAACCAGCCCCTCGAGGCGTCGGCGCCGCCGCCCAGGCGGACGCGGTGGCCGGGCGTGGCGCGCGCCAGGTCCAGGTAGCCCTGGATGCGCTTGAAGGCGGCCTGGTCGATGACCGCGCCGAAGAAGACCTTGGGGTCCTCCACCTCGCCCACGGTGAGCGCGCCGACGAGGGCGGCCAGCCGCTCCTCCAGCCGCGGCCAGAGCGAGCGCGGCACGTAGGCCCGCGACGCGGCCGAGCACTTCTGCCCCTGGTACTCGAAGGCGCCGCGCACCAGCGCCGCCGCCGCCGCCTCGAGGTCGGCCGAGGGGTGCACGAAGACGAAGTCCTTCCCGCCGGTCTCACCCACCAGGCGCGGGTAGCGGCCGTAGCGCTCCAGGTTGGCGGCCACGGTGCGCCACATGCCGTTGAAGACCCCGGTGGAGCCGGTGAAGTGGAGGCCGCCCAGGTGCGGGCTGGCCAGGGCCGCGTCGCCCACCGCCGCGCCCGGGCCGGGGAGGAAGTTGATGACGCCGGGCGGCAGGCCGGCCGCGGTGAGGAGCTGGAGCAGGTGCCAGCCGGAGAGGACCGCGGTGGAGGCCGGCTTCCAGAGCACCGCGTTGCCCATGAGGGCCGGGGCGGTGGGCAGGTTGGCGGCGATGGAGGTGAAGTTGAACGGCGAGACGGCGAGGACGAAGCCCTCCAGCGGCCGGCACTCGGTCCGGTTCCAGACGCCGGGGGGCGAGATGGGCTGGTCGGCCAGCAGCCGCGCCATGAAGTGGGGGTTCCAGCGCCAGAAGTCGATGGTCTCGCAGGCCGAGTCGATCTCGGCCTGCTGCACGCTCTTCGACTGGCCCAGGATGGTGGCGGCGTTGAGCGTGGCGCGCCAGGGGCCGGCCAGGAGGTCGGCCGCCTTGAGCAGCACGCTGGCGCGCTCGGAGGGCGGCAGCGTGGACCACTCCCGCCGCGCCGCCACCGCGGCCTCGGCGGCCAGCTGGACCTCGGCCGGGCCGGCCTGGTGGAAGCGGGCCAGCACCTGGCCGTGCCGGTGCGGGCAGCGGATCTCGCCGAGCCGGCCGGTGCGCACCTCGCGCCCCCCGATGACCAGCGGGATCTCGATGGGCGCCCGGGCCAGCTCGGCGAGGCGGGCCAGCAGCGCCGCCCGCTCCGGGGTCCCCGGGGCGTGCGAGAGGATCGGCTCGTTGCGGGGCGGGGGGATGCTGAACGATCCATTCGACATGGCGTGGTCTCCGGGCGCTGCGGCGGCCCGGAGGATACCCCCGTCCGGCGCGCCCGGCAGCCCCGACGTGCCGCGGGGAGGGGACGCCGTCCGCCTTGAGGCGCCGCGCCGGGCGGCTTAGGTTGAGGGCTGCCGATGGGCTCCACCTACCAGCTCCTGGAGAAGGCCGAGCGGCTCGAGCTGCTCGCCGAGCGGCTCTACCTGGCGCTGGCCGGCCGCTTCGACGGCGAGGCCGGGGAGCTCTTCCGGCGGCTCGCGGCCGAGGAGGCGCAGCACGCCACCCGGGTCCGCCTGCTGGCGGCCCGCTACCGGCTGGACAAGCGGCTGGTGGCCGCGCTGTCGGCCGACACCACCCTGCTGGACCGGCTGCTGGTGGAGGCCGGGGAGGCGCTCGCCGCGGTCGAGGCCGGCGCCTGGGACGGCGATCCGAAGGCGGCGCTGCGGGCCGCCGCCGAGCTCGAGCAGCGCTTCGGCCAGGCCCACGCCCAGGCGCTCTCGCAGGACGCCCACCCCGACCTGCGCGCGTTCTTCGAGCAGCTGGCGGCGCAGGACCTGGCCCACCGCGATCTGCTGGCGCTCTAGCCGCCTCCCGGAGGTCGTCCGCGCCGCAGCCAGCTCGCCGGCGCGCCGCCCCGCGGCCTCAGGCCCCCTCGTCCTCGCCGCCCGACAGGCCGTACTTCCTCAGCTTGTCGTGGAGCGTGACCCGGCTGACGGCCAGCTTGCGGGCCGCCTCGCTCCGGTTTCCGCGCGCCGCCCGCAGCGCCTCGACCACCAGGCCGCGCTCGTAGGCCTCGACCCGCCCCTTCAGGCCGAGCGGCCCGTCCTCGGTGGCGGCCGGGGCCGGCCCGGCCTCCTGGCCGAAGGGGAGCAGCGACAGGTCCAGCCCGTCCGGCGGCGACAGGGCCACCAGGCTCTCCAGGGCGTTCTCCAGCTCGCGCACGTTGCCTGGCCAGCGGTGGGCCCGCAGGCGGTCCAGCAGCGCCTCGGGCACGCGCAGCGAGGCCACGCCGAACCGCTCGGCGAAGCGGTCGAGGAAGTGGCGGGCCAGCAGGGCCACGTCGTCCGGCCGGTCGCGCAGCGGCGGCACGTGGAGCCGCACCACGTTGAGCCGGTAGTAGAGGTCCTCCCGGAACCGGCCCGCCTTCACCAGCGCCTCGAGATCCCGGTGGGTGGCGGCCAGCACCCGCACGTCCACCTTGCGGCTCCGCTCCTCGCCGACCGGCCGCACCTCGCCCTCCTGGAGCACGCGCAGCAGCTTGGCCTGGGCGTTCCCGGCCAGCTCGCCCACCTCGTCGAGCAGGATGGTGCCGCCGTCGGCCTCCCCGAACAGGCCGGGCCGGGAGCGGACCGCGCCGGTGAAGGCGCCGCGGGCGTGGCCGAAGAGCTCCGCCTCGGCCAGCTCGGGGGAGAGGGCGGCGCAGTTGAAGCGCACGAAGGGGCGCTCGGCGCGCGGCGAGGCCCGCACCAGCGCCTCGGCCACCCGCTCCTTGCCCGTGCCGCTCTCGCCGGTGATGAGGATGGTCACGTCCCTGGGGCCCACCCGCGCCACCAGGCGCGCCAGGGCGCGCATCGAGGCCGAGGTGAAGACCATGGTGCGGGCCAGCGCCAGCTCGCCGGCCAGCCGCTCGTTCTCGTCGCGCAGCCGCACCGCCTCGACGGCGCGCCGCACCACGGCCAGCAGCTCGTCGGTGTCGAAGGGCTTCTTGAAGAAGTCGAAGGCGCCCGCCTTGATGGCGGCCACCGCGTCGCGCTCGGAGCCCTGGGCCGTGATGAGGACCACCCGCGGTGCCGGGGAGCGGGTCGAGAGCGCGGCCAGCAGGCCGAGCCCGTCCAGCCTGGGCATGCGCAGGTCGGTGATGACGAGCGGCGCCGGGTTGGCGTCGAAGGCCGCCAGCGCCGCCTCGCCGTCCGCCGCCTCCTCCACCGCCAGCCCCTCCTGCTCCAGGATCTCGCGCAGCGTGTACCGGACGCCCGGGTCGTCGTCCACCACCAGCGCGCGGGGGCCGCTCACGCCGCCTCCCCGCGGCCGCCCGCCCTGGCCGGGTCGGCGGGGGCGCCGCCGGCGCCGGGGGTCGGCGGGGCC
>JAJYAW010000341.1 GCA_021779335.1 Myxococcales bacterium
CCGGCGCCGTCCCCGGCCTGCTCTACGCCACCGGCCACACCCGCAACGGCATCCTGCTCTGCCCCGTCACCGCCGACGCGGTGGCCGCCGTCCTGCTGGGCCGGGCGCCGCCGGTGGACCTGGCCCTCTTCTCGCCGGCGCGGCTCGGCGCCGGGCGCGGCCCGGCCTAGCGGGCCTAGCGAGCCCGGGGCGCCCCGGCGCGGCGCCGGCGCGGCGGCGCGAGCTCGCGCGTCAGCTCCACCATGGTGGGCCGGAAGCCCATGCCGGCGAAGGCCCGCGCGGCCTCCGGGTTCCTCGACGCCACCTGCAGCACCAGCCGCGGCGCGCCGCGCGCCGCCAGCGCCGCCGCCAGCGCCTCGACGAGGCGGGTCCCCACCCCCCGGCGCCGCCAGCGCGGCTCCACCAGGAGGTCCACGCCCACGCCGCAGGCCTCCCGCAGGGTGGTCCAGTCGCGCGGCTCCAGCCGGCCGTAGGTGTAGCCCACCACCGCCTCCCGGCCGCGCGGGCCGCGCGCCACCGCCGCCAGCACCACGGCGCGCCGGCTCCTCCGCTCCTTCGCCAGCCACCAGCGGTAGCCGTCCTCCAGCCCGGGCGGGAGGAAGAAGCGCCGCGGGTCCAGCCGGTGGTGCATGCGGCAGAGGCGCGCCCCGAGCCGGGCGCAGGCGGCCACGTCCTGCGCGGTGGCGGCGCGGATCTCGACGGGCGGCGCGGTGGGCGGGGGCGGAGTGCGCATGGCCGCCATGTTGCCACGGCCGCCGGCCGGGCGCGCCGTGGCCGGCTACGGCGCGAGGCTCACCACGGGGACACCGTACGGGCCGGACGGCAGATACGCCACGCCGGCGCCCACCACGATGTCCTGCACCCAGCCCTGCGTCCTGGCGAACTGCTCGAAGGCGGGGTGAGCCGGATCGGCCAGGCCGTAGACCAGGACGCCCTGATCGTTCCAGCCGGCCTGGAGGAAGAGCTTGCCGCCGGCGGCCTTGGCCAGCCAGGCCCAGGCCCCGTCGACCGGCTGGCGGCTCCGCACCTCCATGCTGGAGAGCTCCACCGCCGCGAGCGAGGTGGTGGTGGTGGCGCCGGCGGTCCAGTCGCTGGTGACCGCCCAGGCGAAGCCGCCCAGCCGCGCCGCGCCCGACGGGTAGCCGGCCAGCGCCGCGCTGCCGCGCAGCCGCGCCTTCCCGTCCCCGGTGAGGTCGAGCCCGTGCAGGTAGGTCGTCACCCGCTGGCCGTCCCACTCGGTCTCCAGCGTGTCGAGGTCCTGGCCGTCCGGGGAGGCCGCGAAGAGGACGCCCGGCACGTTGATCTTGGGCAGGAGCACCGGGCTGGTGGGATCGGTCAGGTCGATCCGGTCGGCGTAGTACCGCCCCCACGGCATCCCGCCGGCCGCCGCCACCCGCGGAACGCTCGTCCACTCGAAGTGGCTGAGCCAGAGGTAGCGGCCCGAGGCGAAGAGCCCCCAGGCCCAGGCGCTCCCCGGCAGCGCGACGGTGGCCGACAGGCTGGGCTGGTCCGGGTTCGACAGATCGTAGACGCGCACCAGGTCCGAGGGGGCGCAGGTCCCGCCCCCGCAGCTCACGCTGGTGAAGCGGTGGACGGCGAGTGCGCTCCCCACCAGCGTCGCCTCGTCGCCGTAGCCCCACCAGCCGGGGCCGAAGGTGGCCGCCTGATCGGCGGGGAGCTCGAGCCGGCCTCGCAGCGCCGGGTGGAGCGGGTCGGAGAGGTCCACCGCCTGGAGCCAGCCGCTCCCGGTGGACCAGTCGCGGGCCAGCAGCCAGACCACGTCTCCGAGGTGGAACAGGCGGGCGGAGGGGGCCGGGACGTGCAGCCTGGCCAGCGGCTCCGCGGTGTCCGGGTCGAGCGGCGGGGTCACCACGAGCTCGGTGTCGCCGCGGTACCAGTCGCCCGAGAGCTCCACCAGCTGGCCGGCCACCAGCGCCACGGCGTCCACCGGGCGGGCCAGGTCGAGCCGGGCCAGCTCGGCCGGGGCCGAGCGATCGGTGGCGTCGATGGTCTGCAGCACCTGGTCCGAGAACGCCACCAGCCTGGCGCCCGCGGCGTCGGCCGGGAAGGCCCGCGTCACCGAGCCGGGGTGGGAGAGGAAGCCGCGCAGCGTGAGGGCGTCGCGCCCGTAGTCGATGAGCTGCGTGCCGCCGGTGAAGCTCCAGCTCGACGGGTCCCAGCCCTGCAGCGGCACCAGGACGAGCCCGATGCCGGCCGGCGGCGGCTCGAAGACCAGGAAGGCCTTGCGCAGGTCGTCGGCCGAGGCGCCGACCCAGCCGTACCCGGCGCCGAAGGGGACCCGCGAGAGGAGCCTGGGCGCGGCGAGGTCGGCAACGTCGATCAGCGAGGCGGCCAGCTGCCAGGGCTGCCCGGCCTCGTTGGTGTGGCCCAGCGCCACCAGCCGGTCGCCGCGCGGCTCCAGGAAGTCGAGCTGGCCCGGCATGGTGAGCTCCCCCGCCACCACGGGCCTGGCCGGATCGGTGGCGTCCACCACGTAGAGCGGGTCGAGCCGGAGGGAGGTCACCAGGTAGACGCGCGCGCCGTCGAAGCGAGCCGCGGTGAGCGCCTCGTTGACCGGCACGGTGAGGCGCGAGAGCTGCGCCGCGGCTCCGGGCGTGGGCGACCTCCAGATCTGCAGCGCGGCGCCGGCGTTGGCGCCGACGTCGAGCACGGCGCGGAAGAGGCCGGTGGTGGCGTCGTAGTCCATGCCCCAGCGGTCGCGCACCGTCCCGGCGGCGGCGAAGCGGACGCCGGCGGCCAGCCTTCCGCCCGGGTCGGCGATGTCCACCACCTGGAAGTCGGTGCGCGGGCCGTAGGCGCCGAGCGCGTCCTGGGCCCAGCCGGCGAAGGAGAGCGTGACCCGCTCCGGCGTCACGTTGGCGTGGACGTCCCAGCCGCCGGCCGGGAGCTCCAGGTGATCCACCGCGCCGGGGTGGGCCGGGTCCGTCACGTCGAAGCTGGCCACGAAGACGCTGTCGACCCCCGGGGTGCCACCCCCGGCGATCGGCGTGGCCAGGCCCGTCGCCGCGCCGCCCACCGCCACCGGACCGATCCACTGGTACCACCAGAACTTGCGCGACACGACGTAGAGGACGTTCCCCACCAGCCGCGAGGCCTGGACCTCGCCGTCGAGGCCGAGCTCGGCGGTCACCCGGGGCGCCGCAGGGTCGCTCACGTCGACCGCCAGCAGGCGCGAGCCGCGGACCGGCTGGGTCGAGCCGTCGGCGGCCACCACGTAGGAGAAGAAGTCGCTCACCAGCACGAAGGCGGTCGTGCCGCGCACGTAGAGGTCCACCGGCGTCCCCACCACCGGCACCCGGCCGACCAGGTGCGGCCTGGTCAGGTCGGCCAGGTCCACCACCTGCAGCCCGCGGAAGGCGTTGAGGACCAGGAGCGTGCTCCCCACCTGCTTGTAGATGTCGGCCTCCTCGATGGCGCGGGCCGGGGAGGTGGCGGCTCCGCCGCTGGCCGCGGCGCCGGGCGCGGACGGGGCCGTGGTGACCACGCCGCCCTGGGGGCCGCCCGGCGCCTGGGAGGAGAACGAGGTGGCACCCGTGAGGTGCGGGCCGTCGTTGTTGACGCGGCTGCCGCAGGCGGTGGCGGCGGCGATGAGCAGCGCGAGGGCGAGGCGGGTCGGGGACATGATCCACTCCGAGGTGGAGGTCCGTCGATCATCGAGCACCGGGCGTGCCGCCGCCAACCCCCCCGGAGGGACGCGCCCACCTCCGGGCCGAGCGCCGGAAACGCGCGGCGGTCGACGGTGCTCCGACGGCCTCCCGGTTCCGGGCGAACCCGTCTGGCGCCCCCCCGGTCGGCGTGGCACCCTGCGCCCCGGATGGACACCCGCCTCGCCGCCCTCCTCGCGCTGACCGCGCTCGCCGGCTGCACCCGTTCGCCCCCGGCGCCCTCCGCCGCCCCGGCGACGGGTGCCCAGCCGACGGGCGCCCCGGCCCTCTCCGCCGCGGCCGCGGCC
>JAJYAW010000342.1 GCA_021779335.1 Myxococcales bacterium
GCTGAGCCCGCCCGCGGGCGCGACCCACCGCCCCGGGCGCGCCGCGATCAGCCCGCGGCCGGGTGCTGCGCCCCGGGGGCCGGGTAGCGCCGGCACAGCCGCGCCAGCAGGGGCATGTCCGGCAGGAGCTCCGCCTTGCCGGCCTGGATGGCCCGCGCCAGCGTCCGCGCCCCGGGCACCACCTCCAGCGGCGAGAGGACGCGCTGGTAGCTCTTGAGCAGGTGGACGAAGGGGCGGCTGCGCGCCACGTTCTGCGCGGCGAGCTGCTCCAGCCCGAACCAGAGCGCCTGGGTGAGCTTGGGGCCGAACCCCTCCAGCCCGAGCACCAGCGCGTTGCGGGTGCCCAGCCCGCCGGCCTGCGACAGGCCCCAGGCGGCGCGGGCCGGCAGGTTGTCGACCAGGCCGCCGTCCACCAGGCGGAAGAGGTCGCGCCGCTGGAAGAGGCCGCCCAGGAGCCGGTGCATGTGGGGGTCGTCGCGGAGCACGTCGTAGTGGATGGCGCCCGGCAGCGCCGAGGAGAAGCCCACCGCGTCGATGGCGTCGCAGTCCTCGGTCCCCTCGTCGGCGCCCAGGTAGACGCGGGCGAAGCGGTCGCGCTGCGCCATGAACTCGCCCACCGCCTGGAAGAGGTCGGCCAGCATCCGCTTGACGACGTGCGGCTGGGGCCTGCGCCCGTGCAGGTCGAGCAGGTGCTCGTAGTACTCCGGCTCGCGCGGCAGGGCGCCGGTGCGCAGGCCGGTGCAGCTGACCACCAGCGGGATGGGGAGCTGCCGCAGCGTGGGCAGGGCGCCGTCCGGCCCGGCCAGGTGGCCCTGGATGGCCGCGCGCAGGTAGAGCCGCATGGCGGCCGGCAGCCCGTAGCGAGACTCCGTCTGCAGGAAGCGGAAGAGGGTGCGGAAGGAGAGCCCCCGCACCACCGCGCCGACCGCGTCGGCGCGCCAGCGCACCTCGCGGGCGCGGAAGAGCGCCAGCGCCGCGCCCATGCTGGTGCCGGCCAGCAGGCGCGGCGTGAGGCCGTACTGCTCCAGCAGGTCGAAGGCCCCCAGGTACGACCAGGTCACCCCGCCGCCGCCGCCGCACACCACCACCAGCGCCTTCTCGCAGCACTCGCGGTCCAGCGCGGCGGCCGGCAGCCGCGCCCCGAAGGCGACCAGGGTGCGGGCGCGCCAGGCCCGGGCGTGGGCGGCCAGGTGCGGCACCAGCCGCGACACCGCCGCCCGGTCCACGCCGCCGGGCCGCGTCAGGGCGGGCGGCGCGACCGCCAGCACCTCCTCGCGGAAGGGGGCCAGGAAGGGGGCCACGTCCACGTCCTCGCCGCCGGGGGCGCGCACCAGGCCGAGCCGCGCCAGGTTGAGGGCGTAGCGGAGCGCGTGCTCGTCCGGCTCCGCCAGCCAGGGCGGGTGGTTCACCACCGCCCGGACCAGGGCCAGCTCCGCCTCCTCGAGGGGGCGGACCCGGGCCTTCCAGGCGTCGAGGACCTCGTCGGGCGGGAGCACGGCTAGGCCACCACGCGGCCGAAGGCCTGCCGCACCGCCGCCGTGACCCGGCCGTACTCGGCCTGGAAGCGGGCGCCCGGGTCGTCGCCGAAGTAGCCGAGCCGGCGGGCCAGCTGCGCCAGGGCCGGGCCGTGGGCGGGCAGGTGGTCCACCCCGTAGTCGTGGACGATGCGCAGGCGCAGCTCCACCCGGCGCAGGAAGTCGTAGCCCTCGGCGAGCGCCTCGTGGTCGGCCTCGCGGAGCAGGCCGGCGGCGCGCAGCCGGGCCAGCGCCACCGGCGTGGACCCGGTGCGGATGCCGGGGTGGTCGTGGCCGTGGAGCAGCTGCAGGAACTGGGCGGCGAACTCCACGTCCACCAGGCCGCCGCGCCCGGTCTTGGGGTTCTTGCCGCGGGTGGCCTCCTGGGCCACCTCGCTCTCCATCCGCTCGCGCATGCGCCGGATCTCGGCGGCCAGCGCCGCCCGGTCCTCGCGCCGGCCGTAGACCACCGGCACGATGACCTGCTCGCGGATCCGCTCCCACAGCGCCGCGTCGCCGGCCACGAAGCGGGCCCGCAGCAGCGCCTGCCGCTCCCAGAGCTGCGAGCGGACCGGCCCGCCCTCGCCGGCGCGCTCCTGGCCCTGGTGGTAGCGGGTGAAGCCCTCGGCCCCGATCACCAGCGCCCCCTGGTTGCCGGAGGGGCGCAGGCGCGTGTCGATCTGGTAGAGCCGCCCCTCCCGGAGCGGCATCTGCAGGTAGGCCATGAGGCGCTGCGCCAGCCGGGCGTAGCGCTCGAAGCCGGCGGCGGCGCCGCCCGGGTAGAGGAAGATGAGGTCCAGGTCGGAGTGGTAGCCGAGCTCCCGCCCGCCCAGCTTGCCCATGCCCACCACGCAGAGCCGGCCGGCCGGCAGGTAGCCCTTGGCGGCGGCCTCCGCCTCGGCGAGCGCGAGGCAGCGCGTCAGGCAGGCCTCGGCCAGGTCGGAGAGCTGGCCGGAGACCTGCGGCAGGTCGATGGTGCCGGCGATGTCGTGGAGCGCGATGCGCAGCACCTCCTCGTTCTTGTAGCGCCGCAGCTCGCCCAGCGCCTCCTCGAGCCGCTCGTCGAGGCCGCCGCCGGCCGGCGCCGCCCGGGCCCCGCCGGCGGGCGCCAGCCGCTCGTCGAGCTCGGCGCCCATGGCCGCGGCCGACTTCTCCGGCTCCACCTGGTCGGAGCGCAGCAGGGCGTCGATGAGCTCGGGGTGGCGCAGGAAGCGCTTGGAGAGGAAGTCCGAGGTGCCGAAGAGCGAGAGGAGCAGCCGGGCCGCGCGGCGCCGCTCGGCCAGCAGCTTGAAGTAGGGCTCCGGGTTGCGCAGCGCCGAGGCGAAGTCGGAGAGGTGGCTCAGCGCCTGGTCCGGGTCGGGCGTGCCCAGCGCGTCGGCCAGCAGCGCCACCGCGGCCGCCGGATCGCCCAGCGTGGAGAAGGGGGTGCGCCGGCGCGCCATGGCGTCCAGCGCCGCCACCGCCCGCTCGCCGTCCTGCAGGCCGCGCCGCTGGGCGATGGCCAGGCGGCGCGCCTTCTCGACCTGCGCGTCGGCCAGCAGCGCCAGCTCGGGGTCGAGCGGCGCCGCCTCGGCGTGGGCGCCCATCAGGCCGGCGAAGAGCCGGGCCACCTTCTCCCGGTGGCCGGAGAGGGCGGCGTCGAAGGACGCCACGGTGGCGTGGCCCATGGCGCGGGCCAGCGCCAGCCGCTCCTCGGGCGGCGGCAGCCGGTGGGTCTGCGCCCCCGCCACCATCTGGACGCGGTGCTCGGCGCGCCGCAGGAAGAGGTAGGCGTCGGCCAGGTCGTCGCGGTCGCGCGAGGGGACGATGCCGGCGAAGAGGAGCCGGTCCAGCGCCGGCAGCACGGCGCGCTCCCGCAGCGCCCGGGCCTCGGGCCGCCCGCCGTGGAGCAGCTGCAGCGCCGAGACGAAGAACTCCGCCTCGCGGATGCCGCCCCGCCCCAGCTTGAGGTCGGCCCGCCCCTCGGCCCCGGCGCGGGCGTCGATGCGCGCCTTCATGGCCTGGATCTCCGCGACCACGTCGCTGTCCAGGCTGCGGCGCCAGACGAAGGGCTCGAGCTGGCGGAGCAGCTCCTCGCCCACCGCCACGTCGCCGCAGGCGGCGCGCGCCTTGACCAGGGCGTTGCGCTCCCAGCTGCGCCCGAAGGTCTGGTAGTAGTGCTCGGCCGCGCGCAGGCTGTTGACGATGGGGCCGCTGCGCCCGTCCGGCCGCAGGTTGAGGTCGACGCGGAAGACGAAGCCGTCCTCGGTCTTGCCGGCGATGGCCTCGGTGACCAGCTCGGAGAGCCTGGTGTAGTAGGCGAAGTGGGTGGTGCCCTTCTCCCCCTCGGTCTGGCCGTCCGGGCCGTAGACGTAGATGAGGTCCACGTCGGAGCTGAAGTTGAGCTCGCGCGCCCCCAGCTTGCCCATGGCCAGCGCGCAGAAGCCGGCGCCGGGCTCGCGGCCGGCCAGCCCGGCCGG
>JAJYAW010000343.1 GCA_021779335.1 Myxococcales bacterium
TTCAGGACGTAGCAGGCGGCCACGGCGGGCCGGACGTAGCCGGTGTCGACGAGGAGGACGCCGGGGGCGACCTCGCGGGCGGGCTCGGTGGGCATGGGCCAGGGCTCCGGGGGAGGCGGGTGGAGGGGCGGGGTGGAGGAGGGCGGGTGGAAGTTAGCGCGGCCGGGCGCCGCGCGCGAGGCCGGGGTGGAGCTCACCCCTGGAGTCTGAGCCCCAGCAGCCACTCCCGGTTCCCGGCCGGCCCCTCGATCGGGCTCTCGGCGTGCCCCAGCACCGCGAAGCCGAGGGCGCGGGCGGCGCCCGCCACCCCCTCCAGCGCGGCCAGTCGCTTCGCGTCGTCCCGCACCACCCCGCCCTTCCCCACCTCGCCCTTGCCCACCTCGAACTGCGGCTTGACGAGGAGCAGCGCGTGGCCGCCCGGCTTCAGGATGGCCTTCACGGCCGGCAGGATGAGCTTGAGCGAGATGAAGGAGAGGTCGCCGGTGACCAGGTCGACCCTCGCCCCCAGCGACTCGGCGGTCAGCGCCCGGGCGTTCTCCCGCTCCCGCACCACCACCCGCGGGTCGTTGCGGATCCGCGGGTGGAGCTGGCCGTAGCCCACGTCGACCGCGTAGACGCGGGCGGCGCCGCGCTGCAGCAGCAGGTCGGTGAAGCCGCCGGTGGAGGCGCCCAGGTCCGCGCAGGCCAGGCCGGCTGGCGAGACCGGGAAGACCTCCAGCGCCTTCTCCAGCTTGAGCGCGCCGCGCGAGACGTACCGCTGCGGCGCCGCGTCCGCCTTCAGCCGGAGCGGGAGCGACGGGTCGACGAGCTGGCCGGGCTTGTCGATGCGGGTGTCGCCCACCACCACCGCGCCGGCCATGACCAGCGCCTGCGCCTTGGCGCGGGACTCGGCCAGGCCGCGCTCCACCAGGAGGAGATCGATGCGCTGGCGCGGGGCGGCCACGTGGCTGGGCGGGAGCGGCGGGACCGGGGCCGGCTAGGCGACGCCCCGGGCCTGCCGCTGGCCGGCCAGCTCCCGGCAGGCGGCGGCGATGTGGGCCTGGTCCACGCCGGCGTCGGCCCGCTGCCGCGGCTGCTCGGCGTGGGCGATGAACCGGTCCGGCACGCCCAGCCGCTTCACCGCCAGGCCGCCCGCCAGCAGGCCGCGGGCCTCGAAGGCCTCCAGGCAGGCCGAGCCGAAGCCGCCCTGCAGCGCGTTCTCCTCCACCGTGACGACGCGCCGGATGCGGGCGGCGTCGCCGCAGATGAGCTCCTCGTCGAGCGGCTTGACGAAGCGCGGATCGAGGACCCGCACGTCGATCCCCTCGCGTCCCAGCTCCTCCGCGGCCGCCAGCGCCGCCTGGAGGGTGGTGCCGCAGGCCACCAGGAGCACGTCCGGGGTGGCGCCCCCGGCGCGGACCACCCGCCCCTTGCCGATGGGGAGCCGCTGCGGCTCGCCGTCCAGGGGCACGCCCAGGCCGCCGCCGCGGGGGAAGCGGAAGGCCAGCGGGCCGTCGTGGCCCAGCCCGGTGCGCAGCGCGTGGCGCACCTCGTCCTCGTCGGACGGCGCCATGACCACGAAGCGCGGGATGGCGCGCAGGTAGGAGAGATCCATCACGCCCTGGTGCGTCTTGCCGTCGGCGCCCACCAGGCCGCCGCGGTCGAGCGCGAAGGTGACCGGCAGGTTCTGCAGGGCCACGTCGTGGATGAGCTGATCGTAGGCGCGCTGCAGGAAGGTGGAGTAGATGGCGACCACCGGCCGCATCCCCTGGCACGCCAGGCCGGCCGCGAAGGTGACGGCGTGCTGCTCGGCGATGCCCACGTCGAAGGTCCGCCCGGGGAACTCGGCCTTGCACTTGATGAGGCCGGTCCCCTCCAGCATGGCGGCGGTGATGGCCACCACCCGGTCGTCGCGCCGCATCTCGGCGCAGAGCGCCTCGGCGAAGAGGTCGGTGTAGGCCTTGGCGCCCGGCTTCTTGGTGGACTTGCCGGTGGCCACGTCGAAGAAGGAGAGGCCGTGGCCCCGGGTGGCCTGGTCGGACTCGGCCGGGTGGTAGCCCTTGCCCTTGGTGGTCATGACGTGGAAGACCACCGGGTCGCCGAAGGCGGCCAGCTTCTGGAAGGTCTCGACGAGCGCCACCACGTCGTGGCCGTCGGCCGGGCCGACGTAGTGGAAGCCCAGCCCCTCGAAGAGCACGCCCGGGGTGACCAGCGCCTTGGCGGCGGTGATGCCGTGCCGGATGGCGTCGATGGCCTCCGAGCCCTTGGGCATCTTGCCCAGGAACTCCTTCACGCCCTTGCGCCAGCGGTTGTAGGTGCGGCTGGTGAACTTCTTGGAGAGCCACTCGCTCATGGCGCCGACGTTGGGCGAGATCGACATGGCGTTGTCGTTGAGCACCACGAGGAGGTCGCGCTTCAGGTAGCCGGCCTGGTTGAGCCCCTCGAAGGCGACCCCGCCCGTCATGGAGCCGTCGCCGATGATGGCCACCACCTTGCCCGGGGCGCCGGTCTGCTTCTTGGCCTCCAGCATGCCGAGCGCCGCCGAGATGCTGGTGGAGGCGTGCCCCACCCCGAAGGCGTCGTGCTCGGACTCGTCGCGCTCCGGGAAGCCGGCCAGGCCGCCCTCGGTGCGGATGGTGCTGAAGCGGTCGCGCCGGCCGGTCAGGAGCTTGTGGCCGTAGGCCTGGTGGCCCACGTCCCAGACCAGGGCGTCCTCCGGGGTCGTGAAGACGTAGTGGAGCGCCACGTTGAGCTCGACGGCGCCGAGCGACGAGCCCAGGTGGCCGCCGGTGCGGGCGCAGGTCTCGATGATCTGGTCGCGGATCTCCTGGCAGACCCGGGGCAGGTCGGTGACCGGCAGCCTCTTGAGGTCCGCGGGCGAGTCGATGCCGTCGAGCAGCCTGGGGGGGCGGGGCATGGGGGTCTCCTCCTCCATCACTTCTTCCGATCCAGCACGTAACGCGCCAGGGCCCGCAGCGCCGCGGCCCGCTCGCCGAGCGGGGCCAGGGCGGCCAGCGCCCCGTCGAGCAGCGCCTCGGCGCGGCGGCGGGCCTCGACGGCGCCGAGCAGGGCGGGGAGCGTGGCCTTGCCGGCCGCGGCGTCCTTGCCGGCGCGCTTGCCGAGGGTGGCGGTGTCGGCGGTCAGGTCGAGCAGGTCGTCGGCGATCTGGAAGGCCAGGCCGAGCGCGAGGCCGGTGGGGTAGACGGCCGCGGCGTCGGCCCCGGCGCAGAGCGCCCCGCCCGCCACGCTGGCGGCCAGGAGCGCCCCGGTCTTGCAGCGCATGAGCTCCAGCACCTCGGCCTCGCCGAGGCGACGGTGCTCCCCGTCCATGTCGCGCTGCTGCCCCTCCACCATGAGGGCGGCGCCGTCGGCCAGGAGCTTGCCGAGGGCCAGGGCCCGCGGGTCGGGCGAGGCCAGCAGGTGGCGGAACGCCAGCGACTGCAGCCCGTCGCCCACCAGCACGGCGGTGGCCTCGTCGTAGGCCCGGTGGACGGTCGGGCGGCCGCGGCGCAGGTCGTCGTCGTCCATGGCCGGCAGGTCGTCGTGGACCAGCGAGTAGGTGTGGACGCACTCCATGGCCAGGGCGAAGCGCATGGCGAGCGAGCCGCCGGGCGGCCGCTCGTCGGGGGCCCCGCCGCCGTGGGCCTCGGCGGCCGCCAGGACGAGCGCCGGCCGGAGCCGCTTGCCGCCGCCCAGCAGGGCGTACTTCATGGCGTCGACGAGCCGGTCCGGCCCCAGGCCGCGCCGCTCCTCGGCGAGCGCCGCCAGGCCGGCGTCGACGCGCGCGGCGACGTCCTTCAGGTACGGCTCGATCGCGAACGGGGTGGCCACGGTGCCCGGGTATTAGCACGGGTCGGGGGGCGGGCTCACGTCCTGGCCTCCCGCCGGAGCCCGGGACGAGGGGCGGCCGGTCAGCGCCGGGAGCTGGCGCGCGCCACCGCCGCCAGCAGGGTCGGCGCGTCGAACGGCTTGGTGACCAGCTGGACGCCG
>JAJYAW010000019.1 GCA_021779335.1 Myxococcales bacterium
CGCTGCGCCGCGAGGTCTTCGCGGGCCTGGCGGAGCTCGACGGGCGGATCGAGGCCTGCGGCCTGCGCGACGCCGGCCTCGGCCTCACCCTGGAGACGCTGGATCGCTCGGTGCGGATCCTCGAGGTCGAGGTGGCTCCCGCCGGGGCCGCGACGGAGGAGGCCACCGGCGTCGCCCCCGCGCCGCTCGACGCCCGCGCCGTGGCCTGCGCGCGCGGCGCGCTGGAGCGGACCATCATCGAGGCCCCCAGCGCCGTGAAGGGGCGGCGCTGGCAGATGAACTACTCCCCCGGGTCGAAGCCGTGACCGGGGCCTGCAGGGGCCGCCCGTGACGCTCCGGCCGCTCGAGGGCCCGGCCCCCATCGAGGCGGTGCTCTTCGACTTCCACTCGACGCTGGTGGACCAGGGAGATCCGCGCGCCTGGGTGGAGCTGGCCTGGCACCACGCCGGGCGCGCCGGCACCGCCCGGGAGGCGCTGGGCGCGCCGGTGGCCGACGAGCTGGCGGCCTGGGTGGACCGCATCTGGGAGCACGTGCTGGAGGTGGACCCCCGCAACGAGCGGGACCTCTCGCCGCGGCGCCACCGGGAGGTCTACGACGCCCTGATGGACCGGGTCCCCGGGGTGGACGACGCCCTGGCGGCGGCGCTGTACGAGGTGATGCTCGAGACCTGGGTCCCGTACGACGACGCGCTGCCGGTCCTGCGGGCGCTCCGGGCGCGCGGGCTCAAGCTGGCGCTCATCTCCAACGTCGGCCTCGACGTCCGGGGGGTGCTGGCGCGGGGCGGCATGGCGGGCCTCTTCGACGCGGTCATCCTGTCCTTCGAGGTCGGCGCGGTGAAGCCGCAGGGCTCCATCTTCCAGCGGGCCCTCGACGCGCTCGGCGTCCCGGCCGCGCGCGCCCTCATGGTCGGCGACAACGCCCACGACGACGCCGGCGCGGCCCGCCTCGGCGTCCGCACGCTGCTCCTGCCGCGGACGCAGGGCGTCGAGCACGGCCTGGAGCTCGTGCTGCGGCTCGTCGGGCCCTGACGCAAGAACCCGATACTCGGGGCCAAGAACGTGGAAGCCGGCGCCGCGCCGCGCGCGCAGGCTGGGGGCCATGGGCAGGAGGCGCATCGGCATCCACACCGGCGGCGGCGACGTCCCCGGCCTCAACTCGGTCATCAAGAGCGTGGTCTGGCGCGGCCACGAGCACGGGCTCGAGGTGGTGGGCATCCGCCGCGGCTTCGAGGGGCTCACCCACCTGGACCTCGACAGCGCCGCGAGCCGGGCCCGCTGGCTCATGGAGCTGGACCGGGATCGGACCCGCACCATCGACCGGACCGGCGGCACCATCCTGCACACGAGCCGGACCGGGCCGACCCGGGTGAGGCACCTGCCGCCGCACCTCGAGGGGCGCGACGACCTGGTCGCCAGCGAGGGGCCGGGCGGCCCCACCTACGACCTGACGCCGCAGGTGCTGGACAACGTCGAGCGGCTCGGCCTGGACTCGCTCCTCTGCATCGGCGGCGACGGCACGCTCACCTCGGCGGCCCACCTGGCGGGCCAGGGCGTCAAGGTCGTCGCCATCCCCAAGACCATGGACAACGACGTGCGGGGGACGGAGTACTGCATCGGCTTCTCCACCGCCATCTCGCGGGCCAGCGCCGCCATCGAGCGGCAGCGCACCACGGTGGGGTCCCACGAGCGCATCGGCATCTTCCGCGTCTTCGGCCGGGACTCGGGCTTCACCGCCCTCTACGCCGGCCACGTCACCTCCAACCGCTGCGTCATCCCCGAGCACCGGGTCGATCTGACCAGGCTCATCGACCTGCTGGTCACCGAGAAGCACCAGAACCCGTCCAGCTACGCCCTGGTGATCCTCTCGGAGGGGGCCACCTGGCACGGCGCCGAGGTGCAGGAGTGCGGCCCGGCCGACGCCCACGGGCGGCGCAGGAAGGCCAGCGTGGCCGAGCTGCTGAGCGAGGAGATCCGCCGCCGCACCGGCGAGGAGACGGTCGTCTCGGACCTCACCTACGACCTGCGCTCCGGCGATCCGGACTTCATCGACAAGCTCGTGGGGGCCACCTTCGGCACCATGGCGCTCGACGCCGTGCTGGAGGGGCGCAGCGGCGTCATGTCGGCGCTGGTGAACGGCACCTACGACCTGGTGCCCATCCCCGACCCCCGGCTCGGGCCGCGCAAGGTGGACGTGCCGTCCATGTACGACACCGACCGCTACCGGCCGCTCTACGCCGACAAGCGCGGCCTCCCCATCTTCCTGTCGCCATCGGCCCCGGCGCCGGCCGGCGCCTAGCGGAGCCCGTCGCGGAAGGCGCGCGGCGTGACGCCGGTGATGCGCCGGAAGGTCACCGAGAAGTGGCTCGGCGTGGCGAAGCCGGTGTCGAGGGCGACGTCGGTGATGGAGCGGGCGCGGTCGCGGAGCAGCTCCTTGGCGCGGCCGATGCGGGCCTCCAGCAGGTAGCGGTGCGGCGACGAGCCGGTGCTCTGCTTGAAGGCGCGGGCGAAGCGGAAGAGGTCCATGCCCGCCACCGCCGCGAGCCGCTCCAGCGAGAGCGGCGTGGCGAGGTGCTGGGCCACGTACTCCAGCACCGCGCCGAGCATGGGGCTGGGGAGCGAGAAGGGGGCCGGCGGCGGCGCCGCCGCGACGGGCCGCTCGGCGAAGTGGGTGACCAGCGCCGTCCCCAGGCTCTCCGCCAGCGCCGCCGAGGGCCGGCGGCGGCGCCCCTGCTCGGCGAGCGCCAGCAGGACGTGCTCGGCGAAGCTGTCGCGGGCGCCGAGCAGCAGCGGGAGCGCGCCCGCCCCGGCCGGCTCGCCGAGCGCCTGCGCCACGAACTCCGGCGCCACCTCCACCAGCAGGTAGTCGCCGCCGGCCCGCGTCCGGGCGGCGTGCGCCAGGCGCGCCGGCACGACGCACACGCCGTGGTGCGGGGTGCGGTAGGTCTGCCAGCCCCGCGCCTCGATGTTGGCCTCGCAGACCACCTCGGCGCCGAGGTTCATCGAGATGAGGTTGTTGACCAGGGCGCCCGGGGGGGTCTCGCTGCCGTCGAGGTAGACCTGCGCGGCGCCGATGCCGCCCCAGGCGCCCCGGAAGGCGGCCCGCGCCACCGTCTCGTCGCTCAGGCCGACGAGCCCGCCGCCGGGCAGGATCCTGGGGAGGAGGGGCGGGAGCGCGGACGACATGGCGGGGGCAGGCTAGCCGAACGCCGGCGGAGGTCACAAGGCGCGCCGGGTCACGGGGTGCGGCAGGCGGGCGCGGCTCCGGGTGGGGCGATGCCCCGGAAGCACCAGCCGGATCCGCGCCAGCTACAAGAACGCGAAAGTCGGGGCCAAGAACACGGAAGCGCACTGCTTCCCACACGCGCAGGCTCTGCCGCCGAACTCAGCAGCTCGCCGCCACGCAGCTCCACCCGCGGGCCAGACCCGCACACGCAGTGCTCGAGGAGGCCATCGTGACTGGATTCCGAAGGACCTATCCGCTCGTCGCATTCCTGGCGTTGCTGGGGGCGGCATGCTCCGGCAGCACCAAGACCATCGAGACCGTCGTCACCGAGATCCCGGCCTGCAGCGCCTCCTACCCGACCGGCACCTGCGCCGCCGGCCAGTCCTGCTTCCAGGGCGCCTGCGTCGCCTCGGCGGGCCTCTGCAGCCCGACCAACCTGACCGGCACCTGCGCCGCGGGCATGTCCTGCTTCGGCGGCGGCTGCGTGCTGACCTCGGCGCTGCCCCCCGCGCCGCCGGCCGGCGTCGACTGCTCGGTGAAGGTCTACACGGTGCAGCCCGCCCTGGCGTTCTCCCCGGCCAAGCCGCTCGGCACCGGCGGCGCCGCCTACACCTACGACGACGACGCCAACCCGGCCACGCCGCCGGTCGAGGTGCCGTACGTCCAGAAGGCCGCCATCACGGTGGACGGCCTCCAGTTCCGCGACCTGAACGGCAACGGGACGCTGGAGAAGTTCGAGGACTGGCGCTACCCGGCCATCTGCCGCGCCCTCGACCTCGTCACCCGCATGAACGTGAAGCAGAAGGTCGGCCTGATGAGCGAGGGCAGCACCATGGGCGGCGGCACCGCAGACGGCGTCCTCACGGCCGGCGCGATCGCCAGCATCGCCTACGACAACCGCCGCCAGGCGCTCATCCGCCTCGGCGGCATGAACGCCCAGCAGCTGGCGGCCTACCTGAACAACGCGCAGGCCATGGCCGAGGGGCTCCCGCTCGGCATCCCCATCGCCATCACCGCCGACCCGGTCCACGGCTTCGGCATGTCCACCAACGCCACCACCGGCGTGCAGACGCTGTCGGCCCCCACGGTGGTCACGCCCTGGCCGTACCCGCTCGGCCTGGGCGCCGCCAACGACGCCACCCTCACCTACCAGTACGGCGACGCCGTGCGCCGCGAGTTCCGGGCCATGGGCTTCCGCTGGCAGCTCGGCCCGATGGCCGACCTCGGCACCGAGCCGCGCTGGGCCCGCGTCCAGAACGTCTTCGGCGAGAACGCCTTCGCGGTGTCCAAGCACGTGACGGCCTGCATCGAGGGGTTCCAGGGCTCGTCCGACGGCACGCTCACCAACGGCATCGCCGCCACCATGAAGCACTTCCCGGGCGCCGGCGCCGACGAGCAGGGCAAGGACAGCCACACCGGCCTGGGCAAGTGGAACGTCTACCCGGGCAACAACTTCGTCTACCACCAGATCTCGTTCCAGGCGGCCATCGCCGCCGGGGCCGCGGCGGTCATGCCCTGCTACTCCATCTTCAAGGGGCAGTTCGAGTACGACCCGGAGCAGACCGGCTCGGCCTTCAGCCACGGCCTGATCACCAAGTACCTGAAGAACGAGCTGGGCTTCACCGGCATGGTCACCTCGGACTGGGGCACCATGGCCGGCGCCGCGCACGGCGTCGAGGCGCTCACCCAGCCGGAGCGGGCCGCCATGTTCGTCAAGGCGGGCTCGAACCAGCTCGGCAGCGACTCGCACACCATCGTGCAGGCGGCCTACGACCAGGGCCTGCTCGATGACGCCGAGATCGACGGCGCGGCCTCCAAGATCCTGGAGATGACGTTCAAGCTCGGGCTCTTCGAGAACCCGTACGTCGATCCGGCCGCGGCGGCCACCACCGTGCGGTCGGCCCAGAACCTGAAGGACGGCCTCGACGCCCAGAAGAAGGCCATCGTCATCCTGAAGGGCGGCGGCACGAGCGGGTCGCGCCTCCTGCCCATCAGCGCCACGCGCTACGCCGACAAGGCCGGCGGCACCACCGGCGCCCCGGACCTCGGCGAGTTCTCCAGCGACGTGAACGGCAACGGCACCGTCGAGGTCTTCTACGACGGCGTGAACGACGGCCTGGCCGGCAGCGACATCTACAGCACCGGCGCTGGCCTGGGCGACTACGACTACACCTCCCTGGGGAGCGGGACCTCCGGCGTGGCCGGGTTCACCCTCCCGGTCGTCACGGCGGCCACGGCCGCCACCGCCGACCTCGCGGTCCTCCGCATCACCGCGCGCAAGGGCAGCTACTTCGGCCTGGACCAGGGCGTGCCGCTCTCCTTCGACAAGCCGTTCCCCGGCTACAGCACCGACCCCGGCTACACGGCGGCCGTCATGGACGCGCACAAGGTCATCGACCTCTTCCGCGTCCGCGACGGCTACACCAAGTCCGACGGCACGGCGGTGGCGGCGACCAACCCGAAGCTCAAGATCGTGCTGGTGATGCACTTCGACCGGCCGGGCATCGTCAAGCCGTTCGTGAACGGCCTGAAGACCCTCGACGAGACGCCGGGCGTCCCGGGCAGCTACCCGCTCGTGTCCGACCAGGCCAACGTCAACCAGACGGCCGTCTCGACCAGCACCGCCACGGCCAAGGCCGGCGTGGACGCGTTCCTGGTCGACTTCGGCGCCTTCGACCGCGCGCTGCTCGACGTGCTCTTCAACCGGAACCCGCTGGCCGGCTGGACCTACGGCCAGGCGCGGCTCCCCATGGAGATCCCGTCGTCCGACGAGGACGTGGCGGCGCAGTTCGAGGACGTGCCGGCCGACAGCTGGGCGCCGACCTACATGCTCGGCGCGGGCACCAACCTGGCGCCGAACTAGCCGGCCGGAGGTGAGCCGCGGAGCCCCTTCCGCGGCTGGAGACGGCGCGCCATGCCGGGAGCCAACGCGACCCGGCATGGCCGCCCTCTCCGCGAGTCCGGTGCCCACCGAACGCCTGGCGGCGCCCGGCGGGCAGCGGACTCGTGAGATGGTGAAGGCGAACGGCGCACCCGGGCGGGCGACCCGGCGAAAGGCGAGGACGGGACCATGACGACGAAGACCCTGGTGTGGATGCTCGCGGCGGTCGGCCTGGCCGGGCTGGTGGCGTGCGGCGGCGGCGGCGGCACGCCGGCGGCCGCCTGCACCACCGACGACCAGTGCGCGGCCAAGCAGTACTGCAGCGCCGGCGCCTGCGCGGCGCTCCCGGCCGGCCAGTGCCGCAAGGCCTCCGACTGCGACGCGCCGCAGACCTGCGTCAGCAACACCTGCCAGGCGCCGGCCACCGCCGAGTGCGACAAGGCCGCCAACGTGGCCCGCAAGGCGGCGCTCGTGGCGGCGCAGCCCGTCCTCGCGGTGAAGGCCTCCTCCGGCAAGACGGTGAAGACGCTGACCACCACCTTCGCCAGCGTGGCGGGCGACCCGAGCGTGCAGTGCCCGGTGAGCCTCCAGTTCAGGGACCTGAACGGCGACGGCGCCCTCCAGCCCTACGAGGACTGGACCCAGCCGGCCGACGTGCGGGCCGCCGACCTGGTGGGGCGCATGAGCGCCGCCCAGAAGCAGGCGCTCCTGCTCCACCCCGCCCTGGTCGACAGCCCCACCCCGACGAGCGCCGCCGTCTCGGTCGCGACCCAGGCGCTGCTGGCCGCCGGCGTCCGCTTCGGGCTCACCGCCGCCGCCGCGGCGCAGGTCACGCCGCGCGCCACCTGGGCCAACGCCGTGCAGGAGGCCTGCGAGGGCTCGCCCCTGGGCGTCCCCTTCGTCCTCTCCAGCGCGCCGGCCCACTCCAGCGGCAACGGGCGGGTCAAGGCCAAGGGCTTCTCGCAGTGGCCCAACGAGCTCTCGCTGGGCGCGGTCAAGACGGCCGCCGGGGCCGACGACCTGGCGCTCATCCAGACCTTCGGCCAGGTGGCCTCGCAGGAGTTCCGCGCCATCGGCGTCCGCATGCTGCTCGGCCCGTCGGCGGACCTCGCCACCGAGCCGCGCTGGTTCGGCTCGCAGTTCACCTACGGCGAGGACAGCGCGGCCGTGGCCGCCCGGGTCGAGGCCTTCCTCAAGGGCGCGCAGGGGGCGGCCCTCGGCCCCACCAGCCTGGCCTGCGTGGTCGGCCAGTTCCCCGGCGCCGGGCCGGCCACCGGCGGCTGGGACGCCAAGCTCGCCAAGGGCAAGCTGGTCGGCTACCCGGGCGGCGCCATCGACGCGCACCTGGCCCCGTTCGCCCGGGCCATCACCGCGGGCGTGGCCGGCGTCATGCCGGCCTACGGCGTCCCCGCCAGCGGCGCCTGGAGCGGCCTCTCCGGGCTCCTGAGCGGCGCCGCCATCGAGCAGGTGGGCGCCTCCTTCAACTCGACGCTCCTCACCGGCGCCCTGCGCGGCCACTACGCCTTCTCGGGCCTGGTGCTGGCCCCCACCGGCGTCCTGGAGGACGCCGGCATCTCCCCGCTCGGCGCCCCCTGGGGGGTCGAGGGGCTGACCCGCGCCCAGCGGCTCGCCAAGGCCGTCGGCGCCGGCGTGGACCAGTTCGAGGGGCTGGCCGACCCGGCGGTCGTCGCGGCGGCGGTGACCTCCGGCGGCATCACCGCCGCCCAGGTCGACGCCTCGGCCGGGCGGGCGCTGGCGCTGGCCTTCAAGCTCGGCCTCTTCGAGGACCCCTACGTGGACCCGGCGCAGGCCCCGGCGCTCGTGAACACCGACGCGGCCTACACGGCCGGCCTGGACGCCATGAACCGCGGCATGGTGCTGCTGGTCAACGCCGCCAAGCCGGTGGGCTGGCTCAACGGCGCCGGCGACGGCACGCAGACGGGCGACAAGGGCAACGCCGGCAACGGCACCCTCAAGGTGCTCCCGGCGCCCCCGGGCGAGCCCTACGTGGCGGCCGGCTGCGACTACTTCGTGGCGGGCGACTTCGACCTCGACTACGTCCGCTCGGTCAGCGCCGGCTACGGCAACCTCACCAACGACTCGCCCAACGTGAAGGGCGTGCCGGTGACCACCGCCGCCCAGCGCATGGCGCTCTCCGACTACGTCTTCGTGCGCGTCGCGGCGCCCTTCACCGCCGACCCGGACAGCGGCGCCTACGACTACTCGCTGCAGTCGCTGGAGTACGGCCCCAACGCCAACGCCGCGGCGCTGCAGGCCGTGGCGGACGCCCGCGCCGCCATCGCCGGCTGGGCGGGCCCCCCGGCCTCGCAGGCGCAGATCATCGTGGGGGTGGACGCCGGGCGGCCGTCGGTGGTGAGCGAGATCCTGGCCTACGCCCCGAGCGGCCTCTACGTCCAGTGGAACGGCACCATGCCGGCCAACGTCTCGGCCGACAAGGTCTTCCTCGACGTGGCCTTCGGCATCGTGGCCGGGCAGGGCAAGCTCGCGGTGGGGCTCCCGCTCTCCGACGCCGCGGCCGCGGCGCAGCTCTCCGACGTCGCGGGCGACGGCGAGCACCCGACCTTCGTGAGCGGGTACGGCCTCTTCACCCGCGCCTTCTAGCCGGCTCCACCCGCCCCGCGAGGACGAGGACCATGAGCAAGCCCCTCAACGCCGTCACCACCGCCGCCCTGGTCGCCGGGGCGGTGCTCCTCGGGACGGGCTGCCCGCCCAAGGGGCCGACCAACGCCGCGGCCTCGAGCTGCGACCCGGCGGCGGCCAAGATCGGCCTCGACTGCAAGGACGCCAGCGTCGCGGCCGCCATCGGGCTGCTGCGGTCGATGTCGCTGGAGGAGAAGGTCCAGCAGATGAGCGGGCCGCTCTACAACCCGAACAACATGTTCGACCAGGGGAGCAACACGCGCCTCGGCATCCCGGGCCTGCTCTTCATGGACGGCCCCCGCGGCGTGCGCTGGTACAACTCCACCTACGGCACCACCGTCTACCCGGTGGCGGCGGCGCGGGCCGCCGGCTGGGACCCGGAGCTGGAGCGGCGCATCGGCAAGGGCATGGCCCAGGAGATGCGCGACCTGGGGCGCCACGTCCTGCTGGCGCCGACCATCAACCAGGTGATGCACCCGCGCTGGGGCCGGGCCCAGGAGTCCTACGGCGAGGACACCTACCTCCTCGGCGCCATGGGGGCCTCGTTCATCCAGGGCGCCCAGTACGACCCGAAGGTGGCCGATCCGCTCGACCCGGGCCAGGCCGTCGAGGACACCTACCGCGTCCAGGCCTGCGCCAAGCACCTGGCCGCCAACAACATCGAGGACACCCGCATCTACGTGAACGCGGTGCTCGACGAGCGCACCCTGCGCGAGGTCTACCTGCCGCACTTCAAGAAGGCGGTGGACGCCGGGGTCTCCTGCGTCATGGCCTCCTACAACCGCGTCAACGGCAGCTACAGCGGCGAGAGCACCGCCCTGGTCCGCGACATCCTCAAGACCGGCTGGGGCTACCAGGGCTGGGTGGTCTCCGACTGGTTCGCCCAGGGCAAGACCCTGAGCTCGCCGGTGGCCGGCCTCGACATCGAGATGCCGTTCAGCGAGGGGACCTGCCCCAGCATCTTCGACTGCACCTACTTCTACGGCACCCGCCTGGTGCAGGCCGTGAACGCGGGGCAGGTGGACGTGAGGCTGGTGGACGAGGCGGTCCTGCGCATCCTCTACGCCAAGGAGCGGATGGGGCTGCTGGCCCACGCCCCCGCCTGGACCCCCTGGCTCACCAAGTCGGACGCCACGCAGGCGCTGGCGCTCAGGTCGGCCGAGGAGGGGATCGTCCTGCTCAAGAACGGGCCGACCGCCGCGCTGGCCGACGACGTCCTGCCGCTCTCCCGGACCGCCACGAACAAGATCGCCGTGGTCGGCAAGTTCGCCAACAGCGAGAACATGGGGGACAAGGGCTCCTCCGACGCCAAGGTGGTCGACGGCTCGCTCGTCATCACGCCGTGGGAGGGGCTGAGCGCCGCCCTGCCCGCCACCAACACCTCGAGGACCGACTGCGGCGGGGCCGCCAAGTGCGCCCTCACCTTCGAGACCGTGGCCGGCAACGAGGCGGCCATCCAGGACTCGGACGTGGTGGTGGTGGTGGCCGCCTACTTCTACGCCGACCTGGCCCGCTCCCCCAGCGGCGAGGAGGGGGAGTGGAAGGATCGCGTCAGCATGTCGCTGCCGCAGCGCGACCTCGACAACATCGCGCAGGCGGTGGCGCTCAAGGCGGCCCACCCGGCCATGAAGGTCGTGGTGGTCATGAAGAGCGGCGGGGCCATCGTGGTGAACCCGTGGGAGGGCGGCGTCGACGCCATCCTCATGGCCTGGTACGCCGGCATGAAGGAGGGCACCGCGCTCGGGGAGATCCTCTTCGGCGACGTCAACCCGAGCGGCAAGGTGGTGCAGAGCTTCCCGGTGGCGGAGTCGGACCTCCCGCCCTTCGACAACACCACCACCGGCGACGTGGACTACGGCTACTACCACGGCTACCGCTGGCTGGAGCGCCAGGGCATCGCGCCCAAGTACCCCTTCGGCTACGGGCAGTCCTACACCACCTTCGCCTACTCGAACCTGCAGGTGGCCAACCCGGCGCTCACCGCCGCCGGGACGCTCGACGTCACGGTGGACGTGCAGAACACCGGGCCGGTGACCGGCTCGGAGGTGGTCCAGCTCTACGTCGGCTTCGCCAGCACGGCGGTGGCCGACGCCTGGGGCCGCCCCCGGAAGCAGCTGGAGGCCTTCGCCCGCGCCGCCGACCTCGCGCCCGGCGAGAAGCGGACCGTGAGCCTGCACGTGAAGGCGGCCGACCTGGCCTACTGGAGCGTGGCCGCCCAGCAGATGACGGTCGAGAAGATGGCGTACCAGCTCTACGTCGGGCCGTCGTCGAGCTCGACCGACCCCAACATGAAGACCGGCACCTTCACCATCCTGTAACCCCTCCCGGCCCGGCCGGAGCGAGGTCCACGTGACGATCCACGAGAGTTCGAGCTGGCGCCGGGCGGCGGTCCTCGCCGCCGCCTCGCTGTGCCTGTCCACCGCGGCCCGGGCCCAGGAGCGGGCCCCCCTCCCGTGGGCGCCCGCGCCGCTGGAGGCCGCCCCCCCGCCGGCGCCGGGGGCCTGGCCCATCCAGCTCGACGGCCTGTTCTGGGTGGACACCGGCTACCTCAACCGGGACAACCGGCAGCCCGGGCTGCCGAACCAGCAGAACGAGTACATGTCCGGGCGCTTCGTCCTCGGGGCGGTCCACCAGCGCACCGTGGGTGGCCTGACCGCCAAGGCCAGGGTCGAGCTGCTGGGGCTGGTGGAGGACTACGCCGACGGGAAGTACGGCGAGCCCCACGTGCAGGACGCCTACGTGCAGCTCGGCGACGCCCGCTGGGACGTCCAGGTGGGGCGGCTCCTGGCGCAGGAGGTCTACTACCGCGGCCAGGGGATCGAGCTGTACACCGCCGAGGAGGCCGGCGCCGCGGGCGGGCCGGTCCTGTACCTCGTCGACTTCAACCGCGGCTACAAGAACGGCCCCGGGCAGGTGGCCGTCCACTACTACCCGGCCGACCTGCTCAGCCTCGAGCTGGCCGGGACCTACGGGTTCGAGACGCAGCAGAACAACCTCGGCATCCGCCCGCTGGTGGACCTCCACCGGGGCGGGCTGCAGCTCGTGGCGGCCTGGGAGTACCTGAAGCAGACGCCGGTGCAGACCGGCGACAAGGTCGAGGCCACCTCGCAGGGGTACGGCGCGCGGCTGCAGTACCGGCTCCCGGTCCTGACCGCCGGCGTGGACTTCGCCCAGGCCAAGGTGGACGCCACCGGCATCGACGGGCTGGTGGACGCGGCCAAGTCCTTCGACAAGACGAGCCTGGGCGGCTGGGCCGACGTGGACCTGTGGCGGGGCTCCCTCGGGCTCGGCTACCACTTCACCACCCAGAAGAGCGTCAAGGGCGAGACCGACAAGCACCACCAGTTCTTCGTCTCCTGGCTCCAGCGCCTGCCCATCGACGGCCTGAGCCTCAAGGCGGTCTACGGCTACGCCCTGGCCCAGCTGGAGGACGTCGACGCCCACAGCAGGTACGAGAACGCCCTCAACTCGGTGCGGGTCCGCGTGCTCTACGAGTTCCGCTGAGCCGGCGACCGCGAGGCGCCGGCGGGGCACCGCCGCCGGGCGCCGCGCCAGGCCGGGCCGTGTCGCGAGTCGAGTCCCACCGCCCTTCAACTGGAAGTGAGCGAGAAATGCCAAGCTCGGTCGGAATGGACATCCTGGCGCCGCTCTCCGGCGTCATCGTCCCGCTCGACTCGGTCCCGGATCCCGTCTTCGCCCGCAAGATGGTGGGCGACGGCGTCGCCATCGACCCCACCTCCAGCGAGGTGCTGGCCCCCGTGGCCGGCGACGTGACCCAGCTCCACTCGGCCCACCACGCGCTCGCCATCACCACCGAGCAGGGCGTCGAGGTGCTGGTCCACGTCGGGCTCGACACCGTCACGCTGGAGGGGGCCGGCTTCACCCCGCTGGTGGCGCTGGGCGACCGCGTCGAGGCCGGGCAGCCGGTGCTCCGGCTGGACGTCGAGACCATCGCCCGCAGGGCCCGCAGCCTGCTCACCGAGGTCATCGTCACCAGCGGCGACCGGGTGGCGCGGCTGGTGCCGGCCTCCGGCCTCGCCCAGGCCGGCCAGACCGTGCTGCTCCGGCTCGAGCTGGCGGCGCCGGCCGGCGCGGTGGCGGCGCCGGTGGGCGAGACCGTGCAGTCGGGGCTGGTGAAGGTGCCCAACGCCATGGGGCTGCACGCCCGGCCGGCGGCCGTGCTGGCCGGCGAGGCCAAGAAGTTCGCCTCCGCCGTGCGCCTGCTGCGGGGCGCGCAGTCCGCCAACGCCAAGTCGGTGGTGGCCATCATGGGGCTCTCCACCCGGCAGGGGGAGCTGATCCGCTTCGAGGCGACCGGCCCCGACGCCCGGGCCGCGGCCGAGCGGCTGGCGCTCCTCGTCGACCGCGGGTGCGGCGAGGACGTGAGCGAGGCGCCGCCGCCGCCCGCCCAGCCGCCGGTGCTGCGCGCCGTGGCCTCGGGGCTCGACGAGCTGACCGGCGTGCCGGCCTCGCCCGGCCTGGCCGTGGGGCGGGTCTTCCAGCACCGCCACGCCGCCATCGAGGTGGCGGAGGCCGGGGCCGGGCCGGACCAGGAGCGGGCCCGCTTCGCGGCGGCGGTGCGCGAGGCGGCGCGCCAGATCGACGCGCTGCGGCGCCACCTCTCCGACGGCTCCAAGGCCGAGATCCTCCAGGTGCAGATCGCCCTGCTGGAGGACCCCGACCTGCTGGAGATCGCCGAGGGGTTCCTGCGCCAGGGCAAGAGCGCCGGCTTCGCCTGGCGGGAGGCCTACCGCGAGCACGCGGCGCGCCTCGAGGCCCTGGAGAGCCCGCTCATGCGCGAGCGGGCCGCCGACCTGCGCGACGTCGGCGCGCGCCTGCTGGCGCTGCTGGCCGGCATCACCCAGGCCCAGGCCGAGGTGCCGGAAGGGTCCATCCTGGTGGCCGACGAGCTGACCCCCTCCGAGACGGCGGAGTTCGACCGGGCGCGCATCGTGGGGTTCTGCACCACCACCGGCGGCTCCACCAGCCACGTGGCCATCCTGGCCCGCTCGCTGGGCATCCCGGCGGTGTGCGGCATCGACGAGAGCGCGCTCTCGCTGCCGAACGGGACCCGGGTGGTCCTGGACGGCCTGCTCGGCTTCCTGCGCGTCCGGCCCGACGAGCGCCAGGTGGAGCAGGTGCGGACCCGCATCGCCGAGCAGGCGGCCCAGCGGGAGCTGGACCAGGTGGCGGCGGTCGGCCCGGGCCGGACCAGGGACGGCCACCACGTGGAGGTGGCCGCCAACGTCCGCAGCCTGGACGACGTCCGCCAGGCCGTGGCGGCGGGCGCCGAGGGGGTCGGGCTGCTGCGCTCGGAGTTCCTCTTCCTGGGGCGCGCCACCGCGCCCAGCGAGGACGAGCAGGCCGCCGCCTACACCGCCATGGCGGAGCTGCTCGGCAAGGACCGCCCCCTCGTCATCCGCACCCTCGACGTGGGGGGCGACAAGCCGCTGGCGTACCTGCCCCTGCCCAGGGAGGAGAACCCCTTCCTCGGCATGCGCGGCATCCGCGTCAGCCTCGAGTACCCGGACCTGTTCCGGGCCCAGCTGCGCGCCGTGCTCCGGGCGGCGCCGGCCGGCAAGGTGCACCTCATGTTCCCGATGATCGCCTCGCTGGAGGAGGTCCGGGCCGCCAAGCAGATCCTGGCCGAGGAGCAGCAGGCCATCCCCAGGGCCGTCAAGGTCGGGGTCATGATCGAGGTGCCCTCGGCGGCCGTCACCGTCGAGCTGCTGGCCCGCGAGGTGGACTTCTTCTCCATCGGCACCAACGACCTCACCCAGTACACCCTGGCCACCGACCGCGGCCACCCCCGCCTGGCCCGCAACGCCGACGCCCTGCACCCGGCCGTGCTGCGGCTCATCGCCATGACGGTGGAGGGGGCCCACGAGTTCGGCAAGTGGGTGGGCGTGTGCGGCGGCATCGCCTCCGACCCGCTGGCCGTGCCGCTGCTGGTCGGCCTGGGCGTCGACGAGCTCTCGGTGAGCATCCCGTCCATCGTGCCGGTCAAGGCCGCCCTGTCGCGCTGGCGCCTGCACGAGTGCGCCGATCTCGCCAACGACGTGCTGCGCTGCCGGACCACGGCGGAGGTGCGGGCCGCGCTGGCGCAGCAGGTCCAGCAGACCGACCCCGCCTCGGCCGCCCGGGTGCTCCCATGACCGCCACCACCGCCTCCCCCGCCGCGGCGCCCCCGCGCGCCTCCCGCTTCGCCGACGCCTTCGCCTTCCTGCAGAAGGTGGGCAAGTCGCTCATGCTGCCGGTGGCGGTGCTGCCGGTGGCCGGCCTGCTGCTGGGCATCGGGGCGGCCAACTTCGGCTGGCTGCCGCCCATCGTCTCCGAGCTCATGAAGAGCTCGGGCGACGTGGTCTTCGGCAACATGGCCCTCATCTTCGCGGTGGCGGTGGCGCTGGGCTTCACCGAGAACGACGGCGTCTCGGCGGTGGCGGCCACCATCGGCTACACCGTCATGCTGGCCACCATGGGCGTCATGGCCGGGGTGTGGGGGCAGGTGCCGGTCACCATCATGGGCATCAAGGCCATGCAGACCGGCGTCTTCGGCGGCATCCTGGCCGGCGGCCTGGCGGCGGCCATGTTCAACCGCTTCTACAGGATCGAGCTGCCCCCCTACCTGGCCTTCTTCGCCGGCAAGCGCTTCGTCCCCATCGTCACGGCCCTGGGCGCCATCGCGCTGGGCGTGCTCCTCTCGGTGGTCTGGCCGCCCATCCAGGACGGCATCAACGTCTTCTCGCACTGGGCGGCGGTGGGCGACCCGCGCATGGCCGCCACCATCTACGGCTTCGTGGAGCGGCTGCTGGTGCCGTTCGGCCTGCACCACATCTGGAACGCCCCCTTCTTCTACGAGATCGGCCGCTTCACCGACGCCAGCGGCAAGGTCGTGACCGGCGACATCCCGCGCTACTTCGCGGGCGATCCCACCGCGGGCATCCTGGCCGGCGCCTTCCTCTTCAAGATGTTCGGCCTGCCCGCCGCGGCGCTGGCCATCTGGCGGTCCGCCAGGCCGGAGCACCGGGTGGCGGTGGGCGGCATCATGATCTCGGCCGCGCTCACCTCCTTCCTGACCGGCATCACCGAGCCCATCGAGTTCGCCTTCCTCTTCGTGGCGCCGCAGCTCTACCTGCTCCACGCCCTGCTGGTGGCCTCGGCCCAGTTCCTCATGGCCAGCCTGGGCGCCCACATGGGCTTCACCTTCTCCCAGGGCGCCATCGACTTCGTGGTCTTCAACGTCCTCAACCCCAACTCGCAGAAGTGGTGGCTGGTGCTGGTGCTGGGGCCGGTCTACGCAGGCCTGTACTACGTCACCTTCACCGCCGCCATCCGCTGGCTCCACCTGAAGACCCCGGGGCGCGAGGACGAGCCGGCGGCCGCGGCCGGCGGCGCGGCGACGGGCGACCCGCGCTTCGGCCGGTCGCGCGAGCTCGTGCTGGCCTTCGGCGGGCGGTCCAACCTGAAGTCCCTGGACGCCTGCATCACCCGCCTCCGCGTGGCGGTGCTCGACCCCGCCCGGGTGGACCAGGCCCGGCTGAAGGCGCTGGGCGCCGCCGGCGTGGTGGTGGTGGGCCACGGCGTCCAGGCCATCTTCGGCCCCCTCTCCGAGAACCTGAAGACGGCCATGCAGGAGTACCTGAAGCAGGCGGGCCCGGAGGCCGACGGCGCCCCGGCCGCCCCGCCGCCTCGGGCCGCCCCCCCGGGCGCCGCCCCGGTGCAGGCGGTGGCGCCCATGGCCCAGCCG
>JAJYAW010000020.1 GCA_021779335.1 Myxococcales bacterium
CGCGCTGCAGGCCGACGTGGGGGCCGCCCGCATGCAGCTCGGCTCCATCTGCGACCCGAGCTTCGCCGCCACGCTGCGCCGCTTCGGGGAGATCCTCATGCCCTCCACGCTGCCGCTGCAGGGCGCGCCCGCCGACTGGCGCATGCTGGCGGTGACCCTCACCAAAGCGGACGGCCGGCAGGTGACCTGCCCGGTGGCGGCCGAGGGGACGGCCGGCGCGGCGGCCGTGGCGGCCGTCTACAGCCCGCCGCGCTTCGGCCGGCCGGCCCAGGTCACCTTCCAGAACGAGTGCACGCTGGCGCTGGGCGACCGGATCGACCTGCACGTGGTGTGCGCCAACTGACCGGCCCGGCGGGTGGGCGGCCGGCCCCGGCCGGCGGGGCGAACCCTCCCGGCGGGGCGCGGCTCTGACCGGGGAACACCACCGCCCCCCCTCGTGCCGGGGCACCCCGGAGCCCTCATGATCCGCGCCTGGTCCGCCGCCCTCCTCGTCTCCACGCTCGCCCTGGCCGCCTGCAGCCGCGCCGAGTCCGCCACCCCGGCGCCCGCCGTGGCCACCACCGCCACCCACGCCCGGGCCGCCGTCGGCACCAAGCCGCGCCTGGTCTTCTTCATGAACCCCAACGGCCGGCCCTGCCAGATGCAGGACCAGATCCTGCGCGAGATGGGGCCCGCGCTCACCTCGGCGGCCGACGTCGTCTACTACCGGACCACCGACCCGGCCGACCTGGCCCAGTTCGAGGCCTTCGGGATCCGCTCGCTGCCGCAGCTCGTGGTGACCGACCCGGCCGGCCGCGAGCTGCGCCGCGCCACCCCGGGCATCCAGGGGGCGGCGCAGGTGCAGCAGCTCCTCGCCTTCTGAGCCATGCCGTCCGGCCTCGGCGAGCTGGTCCTCTCCTTCGGCGCCGGCCTGGCCAGCGTGGCCAGCCCCTGCGTGCTGCCGGTGGTGCCGCTCCTGGTGACCGGCACCGCCGAGGACCACCGGGCGCGGCCGGCGCTCGTGGTCACCGGGCTGGCGGCGAGCTTCGTGGCCATGGGCGTGCTCACCAGCCTCTTCGGCGGGGCGATCGGCCCGGCGCTGCCGCTGCTGGAGAAGGCGGTGGGCGTCATGGTGGTCGCCTTCGGCCTGCTCCTGCTCCTCGACGTCAACCTCTTCAAGCGGCTCTCCTGGCTGCAGCGCGTCGGCGCGCCGGCCGCCGGCCCCTGGTCCGGCCTGCTGCTCGGCCTCTCGCTCGGGCTGGTCTGGATCCCCTGCGTCGGCCCCATGCTCTCCAGCGTGCTCGCCACCGTGGCGGCCCGCGGGACGCTCCTCACCGGGGTGACGCTGCTGCTGGCCTACTCGCTCGGCTTCGCCGTGCCCATGCTGGCGGTGGGCTACGGCTCGCTGGCGCTGCGGCAGCGCATCCGGCTCATCTCGGCCCACCCGCTGGTGATCCGTTGGGGCTCCGGCCTGCTGCTGGTGGCCTTCGGCGTCGTCATCCTGACCCAGGGCATGCTCTTCGTGGGGCGCTAGCCGCGCCCCGGGCCGCGGGCGCTAGCTCGAGAAGCCGATCCCCAGCTTCTCCAGCAGCCGCAGCAGGGCGCTCGGCGCCTGGCCCTGGTCCACCCGGCGCAGGTCGCGGGTCACCGCGTCCACCGCCCAGCCGCGGAGCGGCTCCGGCGGGTACGGGAAGGGCGGCTTGGTCACCAGCGAGAGCGACAGCAGGTCGCTCGGGCGCTCCAGGACCAGGTGGGCCAGGATGCGGCCGGCCAGCCGGGTGCTGCCCAGCCCGTGGCCGGTGAAGCCGAGCCCGTACCAGGCGCGGGCCCCCAGGGCCCGGCCGAAGAAGGGCGTGAGCCGGGTGGTGGAGCAGATGGGGCCGCCCCAGGCGTAGGGCCACTCGAGGTCGGCCACCTGCGGGAAGGTGCGCCGCCAGCTGGCCCGCAGCGCGTCGGAGTGGCGCTGCGAGTGGTCGCAGGACTCGTCGACCCGGTTGCCGCGGTAGTAGGTCGCCTCGCTGGTCCCCCACAGCACGCGGCCGTCGGCGGTGGGCCGGTAGTAGTTGAAGAAGGTGCGGCCGTCGGTGATCCCCTGCCGGCCCCGCCAGCCGATGGCCTCCCACTGCGCCGGCGTGAGCGGCTCGCTCACCATGATGTAGTCGTAGAGCGGGATGAAGCGGTGGCGCACCCGCGGCAGCAGGTGGTGGGTGTAGGCGCTGGTGGCGAGCACGGCGCGCCGGGCCCTCAGCGCGGTGCCGTTGGCGTCGAGCCGCACGCCGGCGCCGTCCTCCACGAGCCGGTCCACCCGGGTCCGCTCGTAGACGCGCACGCCGAGCCTCTCGGCCTCGCGCCGCAGGCCGTCGGTGAAGCGGGCCGGGTCCATGATGCCGCCGCCCCTCACCTCCAGGCCGCCCAGGTAGAGCGGCGAGTGGACCTCCGCCTGCATCTCCTCGCGGGAGAGGAGCCGGTGGGAGTCGATGCCCAGGCTGCGCGCGATGTCGACGTTGCGCTGCGCCTCGACGAGGTGCGCCTCGGTGAAGGAGGCCATGAAGCGGCCGGTCGGCTCGTAGTCGCAGCGAAGGTCGCGATCCCGGATGAAGTCCGTCAGCTCCCGCGCGTTCTGCTCCCCCAGGACCGCCAGCCGCGCCGCCTCGGCCCGGCCGAAGTGCTGGATGGCGAGCCCGTGGGTGTGGTCGATGGTCTCGGCCAGCATGCCGGCGTTGCGGCCGCTGGCGCCCCAGGCCGCCATGCCCTGCTCGACCACCGCCACGTCGCGGGCCGGATCGAGCTCCTTGAGGAAGAGGGCGGTCCAGAGGCCGGTCAGCCCGCCTCCCACCACCGCCACGTCGTGGTCGGCCGGGCCGGCCAGGGGGCGCGGCTCGTGCCTGGGGAGGTGGGCCAGCCAGTAGCAGGTCTCGTCGATGGGACGCACGTCAGTACCAGCCGATCGGCGCTTCGCTGAGGTTGATGTGGACCTGCTTGATCTCGAGGTAGTCCTCCAGCCCCCAGGGGCCGAGCTCGCGGCCGTAGCCCGACTGCTTGTAGCCGCCCCAAGGCGCCTCGACGTAGGTGGGCTGCATGTGGTTGACCCAGACCACGCCGGCGCGCAGCGCCTTGACGGTGCGGATGGCCCGGTTGAGATCGCGGGTCCAGACCGCGGCGGCCAGGCCGTAGGGCGTGTCGTTGGCCAGGCGGACGGCGTCCCGCTCGTCCTCGAAGGGCATGACCACCGCCACCGGCCCGAAGATCTCCTCGCGGGCGATGCGGGCCGTGTTGGGCACGTCGGCGAAGATGGTCGGCTCCACCCAGAAGCCGCGCGCGAAGCCGGGGGCGCGCCGCCCGCCGGAGACCAGCCGCCCCTCCCGCTTGCCGAGCTCGACGTAGGCGAGCACGCGGTCGTACTGCTCCCGGCTCACGAGCGGCCCCATCCTGGTGGCCCGCTCCAGCGGCGGGCCCAGCTTGATGCGGGCGGCCCCGGCCACCAGCGCCTCCAGGAACCTGGGGTAGATGGAGCGCTGCACCAGGATGCGGCTGCCGGCCGAGCAGACCTCGCCCTGGTTGAAGAAGATGCCGAAGAGCGCGCCGTCGACGGCGGCCTCGAAGTCGGCGTCCTCGAAGAAGATGTTGGGCGACTTGCCGCCCAGCTCCAGGGTGATCCGCTTCAGCGTGTCGGCCCCCTGCCTGGCGATGAGCTTGCCCACCGCCTCCGAGCCGGTGAAGGCGAGCTTGTCGACGCCGGGGTGGCGCACCAGCGGCGCGCCGCAGGACTCGCCGAAGCCGGTGACCACGTTGACCACGCCGGGCGGGACGCCGCAGCCCTCCAGCCAGCCGCACAGCGTGAGCGCCGTGAGCGGCGTCTGCTCGGCCGGCTTGAGGACGCAGGTGCAGCCGGCCGCCAGGGCCGGGGCCAGCTTCCAGGCCGCCATGAGGAGCGGGTAGTTCCAGGGGATGATCTGGCCGGCCACCCCCACCGGCTCCTTGAGCGAGAGGCTGAGGGCGTCGTCCGGCACCGGGTTGGTGGAGCCGGAGACCTTGGTGGCCAGGCCGCCGTAGTACTCGAAGCAGGTGGCCACGTCGGTGACGTCGGCCTCGGCCTCGACGATGGGCTTCCCGTTGTTGCGGCTCTCCAGCTCGGCCAGCGCCGCGTGGTGGGCGCGCACCTGCTCGGCCAGCCGGAAGAGGACGCGACCGCGCGCCTGGGCGGTGCTGCGGGGCCAGGGCCCCTCGTCGAAGGCGCGGCGCGCCGCGGCCACGGCGCGCTCCACGTCGGCCGGGCCGGAGTCGGGGACGCGGGCCAGGACCTCCTCGGTGGAGGGGTCGTGGACCGGGAAGGTCGCGCCGGAGGCGGCCGGCACCCACTGGCCGTCGATGTACTGCTGGTACGTCCTGACGCCGTCGGCCACGGGGGCCTCCTGGTCGGCCGCGCTAGCTCCGGACGGCCCGATCGGTCAGCGCCAGCCCCCGGTCGAGGATGGCGAAGGCCTCGCGGAGCTGGGGCTCGGTGATGGTGAGCGGCGGGTTGGTGTAGAAGGTGTTCCAGCGCACCATGGTGTAGAGCCCCTCCTGGCGCAGGAACCTCGCCAGCGCCGCCATCTCCTCGGAGGTGCCGTTGAAGGGCGCCATGGGCTCCATGGTGCGGCGGTCGCGCACCAGCTCGACGATGCCGAAGAGCCCGATGGAGCGGACCGCGCCCACCGAGGGGTGGCGGGCCGCCAGGTCGGCCAGCAGCTCCTTCATGACGAGGCCGCTGGCCCGGGCCTTCTCGACGAGCCCGTCCTCCTCGTAGACCCGGATGGCCGCCAGCGCCGCGGCGCAGCCCACCGGGTGGCTGTTGTAGGTCAGGCCGCCGTAGAAGACCTGGTCCTTGAAGTGGTCGGCGATGGCGCGGCGCATGCCCACCGCGCCGAGCGGCACGTAGGACGAGGTGAGCCCCTTGGCCATGGTGATGAGGTCGGGCACCACGCCCCAGTGGTTCACCGCGAACCACTCCCCGGTCCGGCCGAAGCCGGCCATCACCTCGTCGGCGATCATGAGGATGCCGTGGCGGGTGCAGAGCTCGCGGACGCCCTGCAGGTAGCCGTCGGGCGGGACGAGGATGCCGTTGGTGCCGGTCACCGTCTCCAGGATGAAGGCGGCGATGGTGTGCGGCCCCTCCAGCTGGATGATCTCCTCGAGGTGCGCCAGGGCGCTGCCGGTCTCCTCCCAGCCGCGCTGCAGGCCGTGGTACGGGTCGGTGACGCGGACCACGCCGGGCATGCCAGGCTCGGTGATCCAGCGGCGCGGGTCGCCGGTGAGCGCGATGGCCCCGGCGGTGGCGCCGTGGTAGGAGCGGTAGCGCGCCATGATCTTGTGACGGCCGGTGAACTGCCTGGCCAGCTTGACGGCGTTCTCGTTGGCCTCCGCGCCGCCGTTGGTGAAGAAGAAGACGTCGATGTCGCCGGGGCAGAGCTCGGCGAGCTTGGCACCCAGGCGCGCCCTGGGCTCGGTGGCCATGAAGGGGTTGGCGAAGTCGAGCGTCTCGAGCTGCTCGGTGATGGCGCGGATGATGCGCCGGTCGCCGTGGCCGGCGTTCACCGACATGAGCTGGCTGTTGAAGTCGATGAAGCGCTTCCCCTCCGGCGTCCAGAAGTGGATCCCCTCGGCGCGCGCCACCGGGATGGGGTCGACCCTGGCCTGGGCGGACCACTCGTAGAGGGTGTGCTTCCGGGTCAGGGCGACGATCTCGTCGCCGGTCATGGCGGGCTGGGCGGTCATGGTGAAGGCCTCGCGGGCTACTTCATGGTGGGGAAGCCGAATTCGGGCCCCCTGGACACGGCCGTGGGCCAGCGGGAGGTGACGGTCTTCAGGCGCGTGTAGAAGTGGACCCCCTCGGCGCCGTAGATGCCGTGGTCGCCGAAGAGGGAGCGCTTCCAGCCGCCGAAGCTGTGGGAGCCGACCGGCACCGGGATGGGCACGTTGACGCCCACCATGCCGGCCTGCACCCGGCTGGCGAACTCGCGCGCCACGTCGCCGTCGCGCGTGAAGATGGCCGTGCCGTTGCCGTACTCGTGCTGGTCGACGAGCTGGAGCGCCTGCTCGGCCGTGGCCACCCGCACGATGGCGAGCACCGGCCCGAAGATCTCCTCGCGGTAGATCCTCATGGCGGGGGTGACGCGATCGAAGAGGCACCCGCCCAGGAAGAAGCCGCCCTGGCCGCCCGGCACCTGGGGGTCCCGGCCGTCCACCACCAGGGTGGCCCCCTCCCGGACGCCCTGCTCCACGTAGCCGCGCACCTTGGCGAGGTGCTCCCGGGTGACGAGCGGCCCCATCTCCGCGGCCGCGTCGGTGCCGGGCCGCACCTGGAGCCTGGCCAGGCGCTCCTTGAGGCGGGCCACCAGCGCGTCGGCCACCGCGTCGCCCACCGCCACGCCGACCGAGATGGCCATGCAGCGCTCGCCCGCCGAGCCGTAGGCGGCGCCCATGAGCGCGTCGGCCGCCTGGTCCAGGTCGGCGTCGGGCATGACCACCAGGTGGTTCTTGGCCCCGCCCAGCGCCTGGACGCGCTTGCCGTGGCTGGAGGCGGTCCGGTGGACGTGCTCGGCCACCGCCGTCGAGCCGACGAAGCTCACGGCGGCCACCCCGGGGTGGGAGAGGAGCGCCTCCACCGCCTCCCTGTCGCCGTTGACGACGTTGAGGACGCCGGGCGGCAGGCCGGCCTCCAGGGCCAGCTCGCCGAGCCGCATGGCGCAGGAGGGATCGCGCTCGGAGGGCTTGAGGACGAAGGTGTTCCCGCAGGCCACGGACAGCGGGAACATCCAGAGCGGCACCATGGCGGGGAAGTTGAAGGGGGTGATGCCGACGCAGACGCCGAGCGGCTGGCGCAGCGTGTAGCTGTCGATGCCGGCCCCGACGTTGGCCGAGTACTCGCCCTTCTGGTGCTGCGGCACGGCGGTGGCGAAGTCGACGTTCTCGATGCCGCGGGCCAGCGAGCCCATGGCGTCGCTCACCACCTTGCCGTGCTCGGAGGTGATGATGCGGGCCAGCTCCTCGGCGTGGGCCTCGAGGAGCTGCTTGAACCTGAACATCACCTTGGCCCGGCGCGCCGGCGGGGTGGCCGACCAGGCGGGGAAGGCCGCCGCGGCCGCCGCCACCGCCGCGTCCACCTCGGCGCGGCTGGCCAGCGAGACCTGCCTGGTGACCTGGCCGGTGGCGGGGTCGAAGACGTCCGCCTGGCGCCCGCTGGCGCCGGGGACGAGCTTCCCTGCGATGAGGTGTCCGACGGTCATGGTGGTCCCTGCGCCTTCCTCGGGGTGGGGTTCCGACTCGCCAACCGTAGCGGCGTTTAGTATATTAAGCAAGCACGGTGAATACTAGACACCGCACCCGCCCCCGAGAGGAGCGCCATGAAGCCGAGGAAGCCCCGACCCGCCGCCCCGCCCCGCTTCGACATCGGGGAGCGGCTCCGCGACCTGCGGGAGCGGCTCGGCCTGTCGCAGCGCGCCCTGGCGACGCGCGCCGGCGTCACCAACGGCATGATCTCGCTCATCGAGAAGAACCGGAGCAGCCCCTCGGTGGCCACGCTGAAGAAGATCCTGGACGGCTTCCCCATGTCGCTGGCCGAGTTCTTCTCGGTCGGCCAGCCGGAGCCGCCGCGCATCTTCTTCTCCGCCGACGAGCTGGTGGAGATCGGCGGCGGCGCCATCTCCTACCGGCAGGTGGGCGCCAACCTGCAGGGCAAGGCGCTCCAGCTCCTCCACGAGCGGCTCCAGCCCGGCGCCGACAGCGGCGCGGCCATGCTGCGCCACGACGCCGAGGAGGGCGGCATCGTGGTGCGCGGCGAGCTCGAGCTCACGGTGGGGCTGGAGACGCGCCGGCTCCGGGCCGGCGACGCCTACGCCTTCTCCAGCCGCATCCCGCACCGCTTCCGCAACCTGGGGCGCGAGGTCTGCGAGATCGTGAGCGCCTGCACGCCGCCCTCGTTCTAGACCCCGCCCGGCCCACCCGAAGGAGAGGGCCCCCGGCCGCGCGCCGGGGGCCCTCGGGTGCTGCAGGTCGAGGCGGGCCTAGAAGGAGAAGACCAGCGCGGTGCCGAGGAGCGAGTTGGACTTCAGGTACTTGGGATCCGCGCCGGTGCCGGTCAGCAGGTCCTTGTTGCCGAAGACCTTCTGGGTGGCGCCGTCGTAGCGGTACTCGAACTTGCACGTCACGTTGGCGTTGAGCGCGTAGTTGAGGCCGACCGTGACGGCGTACTTGTCGGCGCCCTTGTTGGGATCGCCCAGCGTCGCGTCGCCGCCGTAGGCGGGCCCGACGCCGTTGGCGGCGTCCGCCGCCGTCCAGTCCATCAGGCCGCCGCCGTTCTGCTGGTTGTAGATGTAGTCGGCGCGCAGCACGCCCTCGAGCCGCTCGGTGAGCTTGTAGGCCAGCAGCGCCGAGGCGCCCACCCACATGGAGTCGCGCAGGGCGCCGGTCGCGTCGGCGGTGATGGCGGCCTTCTGCTGCCCACCGTAGACGACGTGGCCGTTCAGGGTCAGGTCGCCGCGGGTGTACCAGCCGTCCACCTCGAGCGTCGTGTAGAGCGTGTCCTTGGTGGAGACCGGGGCGCCGCCCTCCTGCAGGGCCGCACCGGTGCCCGGATCCGTGCCGAAGCCCGAGTCCACGAAGGCGCGGGAGTTGTTCTTGTAGCCGACCGCCCCGGCCAGGCCGTAGCCCCAGAACTCGCCGCCCGAGTAGTCGCCGCGGAAGACGAACATGGGGACGCTCTGGCCGACCTTGCGGATGGACTGGTTGAAGTTGGCCAGCATGAGCTTGACGTCCCACTTGCCGCGCACCAGCTCGAGCCCGGCGCCGGTGTAGAAGTAGGGCAGCGTGAAGTCGAAGAGCAGGTTGTGGGTGACGTCCTTGTACATGGTGGGCGCCTGGTACTCGTAGCCCGACCAGTCCGGGACCTGGCCCGCGAAGAGCCTGGTGTCGTTGCCGCCGAGCGGGATCCAGACCGAGGCCTCGTTGACGATGCTGGCGTCGTTGAAGTCGCCGGTGCCGCGCTTGGGGATCAGGTTGAGGTGGAACTTGGTGCCGTTCTCGGTCTCCTTCTGGAGGTCCAGCGAGACGGTGCCGAAGTAGGAGTTGTCGTAGCCGTAGCCCTCGCCGGCGGCCGGCACGAGGAACTGGAACGACCCCCGGTCCTTGTTGAAGTTGTAGATGTAGGTGGGGTCCGCGTAGCCGGAGACCTTGAGCCCCTTGAACCCGGCGGCGTCGCGGCCGTCCTCCAGCGCCTCGGTCTTGATGGCGATGCGGTTGAAGTCCTTGAGCTGGTCGTCGGTCATGCCGGCCGGGGCCGGGGCGGCGGCGGGCGCGGCCGGCGCGGCCCTGGAGCGGGCCTCCAGGTCGGCCACCTTCTCCTTGAGCGCCTGCAGCTCCTTCTTCAGGTCGATGGCCGGATCGGCGGCCTGGGTCGGCAGGGCCGCCGCCAGCGCCAGTGCCAGCGTCGTGAGCTTCATGATCCTCATGGTGCGCTCCTCTCGGGGTGGTTCGGGAACGAGCTTGGTCGCTGCGGGGTCAGGCGCGCTGGGCCGCGGCCATCTCGGCCGCACGGCGCCGCTCGGCGCGGAAGATGAACAGGCTGCCGGCCACCACGCCCACCGACACCACGCCGATGATGATGGTGGCCGCCGCGTTGATGTCGGGCCGCATGCCCAGGCGGGCCCGGGAGAAGATGACGAGGGGCATGGTGGTGGCGCCCGGCCCGGACAGGAAGGCCGAGAGCACCACGTCGTCGAGCGACAGCGTGAAGGTGAGCAGGAAGGCGGAGACCAGCGAGTTGAGGATGAGCGGCAGCGTCACCAGCACGAAGACCTGGATGGGCCGGGCCCCGAGGTCGGTGGCCGCCTCCTCCAGCTCCGGGTTGAGGTCCTGCAGGCGCGCCTGGACGACCACCGTGGCGTAGGAGAGGCCGAGCAGCAGGTGGCCCATCCAGATGGTGAGCAGGCCGCGCTCCGGGAAGCCGAGCCAGCGCTGCATCATGACCAGCATGAGCAGCAGCGACAGCCCGATGATCACCTCGGGCATCACCAGCGGCGCGTTGACCATGCCGGTGAAGATGGTGCGCCCCAGGAAGCGCCGGTACTTCACCAGCGTGAAGGCGGCCAGCGTCCCCAGCACCACCGAGCCGCTGGCGCTGTAGAAGGCGATGCGCAGCGAGAGCCAGAGCCCCTGCAGCAGCTCCTGGTCGTGCGCGAGCTCGCCGTACCAGCGCAGCGAGAAGCCGCCCCACACCACCGGCATGAGCGAGGCGTTGAACGAGTAGATCACCAGCGCCACGATGGGCAGGTAGAGGAAGACGAAGCCGGCCACCAGCCAGCCCCGGGCGAAGGCCCGGGTCGCGCCGCTGCCGAGGAGCAGGTTGCGGACGCTCATGCCCGGGCCTCGGTGGCCTCGGCCTGGTACTTGTTGAAGAGCGCCAGCGGCACGATGATGAGCAGGATCACCACCACCGCCACGCTCGAGGCCATGGGCCAGTCGTTGTTGGAGAAGAACTCGTCCCACAGGACGCGGCCGATCATCATGGTGCTCGGCCCGCCCAGCAGCTCGGGGATGACGTACTCGCCGATGCAGGGGATGAAGACCAGCATCGACCCGGCGATGATGCCGGCCTTGGAGAGCGGGACGGTGATCTTCCAGAACCCGACCCACGGGGTGGCCCCCAGGTCGGCGGCGGCCTCCAGCAGGCGCAGGTCCATCTTGGAGAGGGTGGCGTAGAGCGGCAGCACCATGAACGGCAGGTAGGTGTAGACCATGCCGAGCACCAGCGAGAACGGCGTGTACATGAACTTGCCGGGCGCCGTGATGAGCCCGAGGTGCAGCAGCAGGTCGTCCGCGTGGACGGCGATGAGGAGCTCGGACACCCAGCCGCTCTCCATGAGCAGCCCCTTCCACGCGTAGACCCGCAGCAGGAAGGAGGTCCAGAAGGGCAGCATCACCAGCATGAGCAGGGCCGGCTGGATGGTGGCCTTGGCGCGCGCCATGAAGTAGGCGAACGGGTAGCCGATGAAGAGGCACCAGAAGGTGGTGACCGCCGCGTACTTCAGGCTGGCCAGGTAGGTGGCGGAGTAGAGCTCGTCCTCGAAGATGAAGAGGTAGTGGCTGACGTTGAGGGCCAGCGAGACGATGCCGTCCCGGTACTTCAGCAGCGGCAGGAAGGTGGCGACCTCCATCTCCGAGACGCTGATCTTCAGGATGATGAAGAACGGCAGCAGGAAGAAGACGAGCAGCCAGACGTAGGGGACGAAGATGACGGCCTTCCGCGAGTGCTTGCGGAAGAACGGATGCGCGTGCATCCGGTCGAAGAAGGAGGCGACGAGGGGGCGGCTCATGGCGTCACTGGGTCAGGACGACCTGGGCGGTGTCCGGCCAGGTGGCCCAGGCCACCTGGCCCTCGGCGGGCGCGTCTTCGCGGTGGCGCTCCACGTTGCTCTCGCTCACCTTGAGGCGGCGGCCGCCGGCCAGCTCCAGGTTGTAGACGGTGAAGCTGCCGAAGTAGGAGCGGTCCCGCACCGTCCCCTGCACCTGGTTGACCTGGCCCTCCGGCTTGGTCCGGCTCAGCCGGATCTTCTCCGGGCGCAGCGCCACCGACACCTCCATGCCCACGGTGCCGGTGATGCCGTGGCCGACGCGGTGGCGGCAGTAGCCGCAGTCGATCTCCACCATGTCCGGCTCGTCCACCGCCACCGTGCCCTCCATCATGTTGACGTTGCCGATGAAGTCGGCCACGAAGCGGGTGGCGGGGGTCTCGTAGATCTCCGCCGGCGCCCCCACCTGGAGGATCTTCCCCTCGCTCATGACGGCGATGCGGGTGGCCATGGTCATGGCCTCCTCCTGGTCGTGGGTGACCATGACGCAGGTGACCCCCACCTCGTGGATGATGTTGACGAGCTCGATCTGGGTCTCCTCGCGCAGCTTCTTGTCGAGGGCCCCCAGCGGCTCGTCCAGCAGCATGAGCTGCGGCCGCTTGGCCAGGCTCCGCGCCAGCGCCACCCGCTGCTGCTGCCCGCCGGAGAGCTGGTGCGGCTTGCGCTTGGCGTACTTCGGCAGCTGCACCAGCTTGAGCATCGCCTCGACGCGCTCGGCGATCCGCTCCTTGGGCATGCCGTCCCGCTTCAGCCCGAATGCGATGTTGTCCCACACCGTGAGGTGCGGGAAGAGCGCGTAGGACTGGAACATCATGTTGATGGGGCGCAGGTAGGGCGGCAGCCCGGCCAGGTCCTGCCCGTCGAGGAGGATGCTCCCCTGGGTGGGGATCTCGAACCCCGCCAGCATCCGCAGCAGCGTGGTCTTGCCGCAGCCCGAGGACCCCAGCAGCGCGAAGATCTCGCCCTTGTGGATGTCGAGGCTGACGTGGTTGACGGCCACCGAGCCGCCGCCGAAGTCCTTCACCACGTCGCGGATCTGGAGTGTGGCCGGGGCGGCCGTTGCCGGGGTCATCGGGCTTCCGGGTGGTGGGGGCGGCGCGCGGGGCCTACAGGCCGGTCTTGAAGGACGTGTAGATGCGCGTCATGGCGCGGCGGGAGTCGTTGGTGAGCTCGCCCGGCCGCTCCATCCGCTGCATGTCCGCGTCGCTCGGGAAGACCGTCTTGTCGTTGGCCACCACCGGCTTGACGAACGGGAGCGAGGCCTTGTTGGGGTTGGCGTAGAAGACCTTGTTGGTCATCGAGGCCGAGACCTCCGGGCGCAGGTAGTAGTTGATCCACTTGAGCGCGTTGTTCGGGTGCGGCGCGTCGGCCGGGATGGCCATGGTGTCCATGAAGAGGAGGCCGCCGGTCTTGGGGATGAGGCACTGGATGTTCTGGCCGGTCTTCCCCTCGATGGCGCGGTTCTTGGCGATGTTGATGTCGCCCGAGTAGCCCAGGGCCACGCAGATCGAGCCGTTGGCCAGGTCGTTGATGTAGCCGGCGGAGCTGAAGAGCGTGACGTACGGGCGGATGGCCTTGAGCAGGGCGGGGACGCCGTTGTAGTCCGCCGGGTTCTTGCTGAAGCCCGGCTTCCCCAGGTAGTGGGCGGCGGGCGGCACGATCTCGGTGGCCGAGTCGAGGAAGCTGACGCCGCAGCTCTTGAGCCGCGACATGTACTCCGGCTTGAAGACCAGGTCCCAGGCGTTGTCCGGCATGGGCAGGTCGCCCAGGGCCTTCTTCACCTTGTCCACGTTGATGCCGACGGTGGTGAAGCCCCAGGCCCAGTCGACCAGGTACTTGTTGCCCGGATCCATCTCGGCCAGCGCCGAGAGGATGTTCGGGTCGAGGTTCTTCCAGTTCGGGATCTTCGACCGGTCGAGCGGGCGGAGCAGGCCGCCGTTGATCTGCATCTTGGCGAAGTAGGAGGAGGGCACCACGATGTCGTAGCCGGTGCGGCCCGCCACCATCTTGGCGTGCAGGATCTCGTTGTTGTCGAAGTTGTCGTAGCGGACCTTGATGCCGAACTCCTTCTCGAAGTTGGCGACCGTGTCCTCCGCGATGTAGTCCGACCAGTTGTAGATGTTGAGGACCTTCTCCTCCTCCTGCGCGCGGACCGGGCAGGCGCTGAACAAGGTGTAGGCGAGGGTCAGGCTGCCGACGAAGCCGAGCACACGACGGAGCGACACGGGGGTCATCTTCGAGCCTCCAGATTCGGTGGAGTTGCTGGGACGGAAGGGCATCGAGCGAGGATGAGCGGTCATGCGAACACGCCCCGGTCCTTGACGTCCAGCCCCTGGGTGAAGCCCGGGCCGGGCTGCTCGCGGCCCGAGCGGGACACGGGGCTTCCCCAGCCGAAGGGCGCGCGCCTGGCGCCGCCTCGCTCACGGCCTGTGGATGGGGTCGAGGACGCGGCCGCGGGCGGGAAGCCTGCCTGAGCGGGCCGCCCGCCTCCGGCCGCCTCGTCGATCCGGCTGTCGGCTGGATCACGGCGCTGGCCGATGAGACGGTCCGTCAACGGAACCCGCGAGAGCATGTGGCCAGCTTTAGCCAGTTCCATGCCATCGCGTAGCTTGCGCGAAATCCCTGCAACTTCTGCGCGGAGGAGCTCCCGGACGCCGATCGGCGATGCGTGGCCGCATAGGAGAGGGTCTCGCATTGGCCCATCGCCGTCGCGCCCCTCCGGATCTGCGTCGATCCGAGCCCTCCTGGGGCGCCCGGGTCCCCGCTTCCACTTCCTGGCGCAGGCCCGACCGGCCGGGTGCGCCTTATGCCTCGCCGCATACGGGAGGCACGCCTGCATACCGCGGCGGCTAGACCAGGTCCCAGCCGTACCCTTCGCGCTCCAGCGCGTCGTCGGCCAGGGCCACCACCAGCTCGTCGTCGTTGGAGTCGACCCGCCGCAGGTTGCCGCGGATGCGGCTCCGGGCGGCGCGGGCGAAGACCCGGGCGATCTCGACCTCGCGAGCCGCCCCGGCCTCCCCCTTCTCCTCGAGGGCCGCGGTGACGCGGGAGAGGATCGCCGCCGTCACGAAGAGATCGGTGAGGATGTCGGCGATCCGCTTGAGCGCGAACTGCTGCTCGATGATCCCCTTGCCGTGGCGCCGCAGCTCGCGGTCAGAGACCCAGGCCACCTCGCGGACCAGGGCCTCGTACTGCTCCCCCACCCCGGCCAGCGCCGGGTGGAGCCGCGTGAAGTGGCGCTTCTCCCCGACCAGGCCGGTCCGGATGGAGGCCTGCTTGAGCGCGTAGTCGGAGAGGACGCCGAAGCCCTTGATGGGATCGGCCAGCGCGCCCTTGATCCCCTGCACCAGCTCCTGGAGCTGGACGCCCACGCGGTTGACGGCCGTGAGCGCGATGAAGAGGCGCAGGATCTCGTTGGTCCCCTCGAAGATCCGGTTGATGCGGGTGTCGCGCAGGATGCGCTCGTACGGGAACTCGCGCATGTAGCCGTTGCCGCCGGCGATCTGCAGCGCCTCGTCGGCGGCGCGGAAGAGCGCCTCGGTGGCGAAGACCTTGGAGATGGCCGCCTCCACCGCGTAGTCCTCGTAGCCCTGGTCGGAGAGGCCGGCCACCATGCCGACCACCGCCTCCGAGGCGTAGGCGTTCACCACCATCTCGCCGAGCTTCTGCTTCACCAGCCCGAACTCGGCGATGGGGCGGCCGAACTGGCGCCGCTCCTTGGCCTGCACGGTCGACATGGCCAGCAGCCGGCGCATGCCGCCGACGCAGCCGCCGCCCAGCCCGGAGCGGCCGGCGTTCAGGATGCGCATGGCCGCCTTGAACCCCTTGCCCACCTCGCCGAGCACGTGCTCGTCGGTGAGGCGCACCTCCTCGAAGTGGACCGTGGTGGTGTTGGAGGCGCGGATGCCCATCTTGTCCTCGTGCGGCCCGGTGGTGATGCCGGGCAGGTCGCGCGGGACGATGAAGGCCGTCATCTGGGCCTTGCCCTCGCCGGTGGCGGGGGTCTTGGCGAAGACGGTGTAGAAGCCGGCGATGCCGCCGTTGGTGATCCAGAGCTTCTCGCCGTTGAGGATCCAGGCGTCCCCCTCGCGCCGCGCCGTGGTCTTCACCGCGGCGGCGTCGGAGCCGGCGCCCGGCTCGGTGAGGCAGAAGGCGGCGATGAGCTCGCCGGTGGCCAGCCGCGGCAGCCACTTCTGCCGCTGCGCCTCGGTGCCGAAGAGGAGCAGGCCGCGCATGCCGATGGAGCTGTGGGCCCCCACCGTGAGCGCCACCGAGCCGTCGTGGGTGGCGATCTGCTGCAGCACCCGCGAGTAGGCGGCCGAGCCGAAGCCGAGGCCGCCCTGCGCCTCCGGGACCACCAGGCCGAAGAGGCCGAAGGCCCGCAGCTCCTCGAGGAATGCGGCCGGCAGCTCCCCCTTCACGTCCCACTCGCGGAAGTCCTTGGCGCGCGGGCCGAGGAGCTGGTTCACCGAGGCCAGCACCTGGCCCACCACCTCGCGCTCCGCGGCCTTCATGACCGGGTACGGGAAGACGATCTCTTCCTCGATGCGCCCCATGCAGAGCGACTGGACGAAGCTGTCCGACGACTTGTCGATCACGGCGTGCCTCCGATAGGGATGTGCCGCGAGCATAGCGGCCATGACGCGCCGCAGCAAGCCGCATTGATTCTGGAATCAACCCTTCGGGTGGGGCGCCGCGCGCGCGACCGGGGCCGGCGGACCGGCCCCAGACATGAGAAGAGGCCCGGTCAAGGGCCTCCTCTCTTCGATGCTGGAGCGTTCCTGGGCAAACGCTGGTCCGGCGCTACGCCGGTCGAGACTGCGCAGTGATCGTGTGCCGCAACGGTTCTGCTATCTCGTCCTCCTCGTTCGTGGTGCTACGAGGAGATCCTGTTCCTCCGCGTGGCGCCGCGCAAGGTGTACCGGTCGGATTTGCGAGGCCGGCCCGATCCACCTCGGCACGCCGGCTCGCCAAGCCCCCGCCGTCCGGGGCGGATCCGCCGATCAAGGGCCGGGAGACGACCCGCCGTCTCGATCGGGGCCTGGCGAGGCGCGGCGCAGCCGCTCCTCGAGGGCGCGCCTGAGGGGGGCAGCCGGGTCCGGCGCCCGCCCGCCCGCCGCGGCGCCGGCCGCCTC